>JAIEMU010000138.1 GCA_019751895.1 Sphingobacteriaceae bacterium
AAAAAATGGATAAAATAGATCTGCCAAGTCTCATTACTTTGGTAAATGACTACAACGGCGGATAAAAAAAATTCTCCTATTCGAATAGTGAATAGGAGAATTTTAATTTCTTAATATGCTCTTGCGAACAAAACTCTTTGAATAGAGGGTTTTCCCGTTAAGATACAAAACCCATCTTCTAATTTATTGTCTAATGGAATGCATCTAATGGTTGCTTTGGTTTCGTCTTTAATTCTTTTTTCTGTTTCGGCAGTGCCATCCCAGTGGGCAGAAATAAAACCAGCTTTACCGTCTAGCAGTTGTTTAAACTCTTCGTAAGAATTTGCTTCTGTAATGTGCGCCGCTCTATAATCACTCGCTTTTTTGTAAATATTATTTTGAATTTCTTCTAATAAATTTTCAATATAATTGGCTAATCCCTCTTGTGGAACGGTAAATTTTTCTTTGGTGTCTCTTCTCGCCAATTCAACCGTGCCATTTTGCATATCTCTTGCGCCAATTGCCAAACGAATAGGCACTCCTTTTAATTCGTATTCAGCAAATTTAAAACCAGGTCTTTGGCTCTCTCTATCGTCAAATTTTACAGAAACGCCCATTTTTTTAAGCTCAACAATTAATGTATCTACATAATTGCGTGTATTTTGTAAATCCTCAGCATCTTTATAAACGGGTACAATAACCACTTGAATAGGCGCTAATTTTGGTGGCAATACCAAGCCAGAATCATCGCTATGCGCCATAATCAAAGCGCCGATTAAACGGGTTGAAACTCCCCAAGAAGTAGCCCAAACATGTTCTAACTTGCCTTCTTTGCTTGTAAATTTCACATCAAAAGCTTTGGCAAAGTTTTGCCCCAAAAAGTGTGACGTTCCTGCCTGCAAAGCTTTTCCATCTTGCATCAAAGCTTCAATGCAATAGGTGTCTAAAGCACCAGCAAAACGTTCGGTAGGTGTTTTTTTCCCTTTCACAACAGGCAGTCCCATCCAGTTTTCAGCAAAATCAGCATACACATCCAACATTCTTTCGGTTTCTTCTATGGCTTCTTGCGAAGTTGCGTGGGCGGTATGTCCTTCTTGCCACAAAAATTCAGCAGTACGCAAAAACAAACGCGTTCGCATTTCCCAACGCACTACATTTGCCCATTGATTCACCAAAATTGGCAAATCTCTATACGATTCAATCCAGCCTCTATACGTATTCCAAATAATGGTTTCAGAAGTTGGACGAACAATTAATTCTTCTTCTAATTTGGCATCCTCATCCACAATAATATTTCCATTGCCATCATTTTTTAAACGATAGTGGGTTACTACTGCACATTCCGTAGCAAAACCATCTACGTGAGAGGCTTCTTTAGAAAAATATGACTTCGGGATGAATAATGGGAAATAGGCATTGCTGTGTCCTGTATCTTTAAATTTTTGATCCAAAACAGCCTGCATTTTCTCCCATATTGAGTATCCATAAGGTTTTATCACCATACATCCTCTAACAGATGAATGTTCTGCTAAATCAGCTTTAAGAACAATATCATTGTACCACTGCGAATAATCCTCTTCTTTACTTGTGATGCCTTTACTCATAATTTTATTGAAATAATTTTTGTTTACCTTTGTTGTATAATTAATGAGGACAAATTTATACATTTATACCTACATATTTTAATCACAGTTCGTAAAACGTTACAATCATGAAAACCAACGCCCTAAAAGTTGCTGCATTAATTGTTTTTAGCACGCTACTGTATTCTTGTGATGTGTCAAGATTAGCACAACAAAACACTGACGATGACGTGTATAACACGAAAGCCGAAAGGATTGTCTATACACCACCTAAAAGAGACACCACCCGAACCAATTACATCACCACCGAGCCTTATTATGAAGCGGAGGAGATTGTTTATACCACAAGATTTAATCGTTTTAATGAGCCTGTTCGCAGAAGATACAATAATTTCTACTACGACAACAATCTATACAGTAGTTTTTATAGCGATTTTGATTTTGGCGTAGGTTTATCCTTCGATATTTACAATCCCTATCGTTTTATACAGCCTTTGTATTATTACGATAATTTTTGGTCGTATAGACCAAATTACTGGAATCCATATTTCAACAATAGTTTTTGGTCATATAGAAACAATTATTGGGGTCCTTATTCTTATTACGATAATTATTGGGGTGGTGGATTTTATGGTAATAATTATTGGGGCGGTGGATTTTATGGTAATAACTTTTGGGGAGGCGGGTTTTATGGAAACAATTATTGGGGAGGTGGATTTTATGGCAACAATTATTGGGGCCGCGGCTTCAACAACTATTACCGCAATCCAAACTATGGCGCTAGACCAAGCAGAGGTTCAGAAAATACGCTATACAATTCCAATCAAAACAATGGCTATTACAATGGAGGAAGAGGCAGCAGAAGCGAAAATTACAATCCAAACAATCAGGATGTAGGACGCCCAAGCAGAACGGGATATGTACCTGAACGAGAAGCCATACCAAATAACAGAAGAAGCGACGACAATACCCGCAGCAACAACTACGAAAGACCAAGCAGAGAAGGCAATGCCCCAACTCGTGACAGTCGCCCAAGTTATACCCCTAGCAACAGCGGAGGTTCTTCAGGTGGCGCAAGATCATCGGGCGGAGGCGGAGGCGGAAGACCTTCCAGAGGTGGATAAATTTTAAAATCAATTAAATTCAATACAACAATCAGATGAAAAAAATTAGCCTTACATTATTAGTTGCTACTTTTGGTTTCAGTGCAACAACTTTCGCACAATACGCAGGCGATGCCTTGCGTTTTTCGCAAACCAATTATGGTAGCAATGCCCGTTTTAAAGCCATGGGAAATGCCCAAGTGGGCGTAGGTGGCGATATGAGTTCGATGAGTGCCAACCCTGCAGGTTTGGGCTTGATGACCAAATCAGATTTTAGCTTAACCCCTGAATTTAACAGCGCCAACGCTCAATCAACTTTCTTGGGCGAACAAAGCGACAACAGCAGATTGAAACTAAACTTCAATCAAATTGGTGCTGCATTTTACTTACCAATGTTTACCTCAAGTAAAAGAAAACCAGGTTCAGACGAAATTATTAGCTTTGTGTTTGGTTTGGGATACAACCGAAACAACGATTTTAATATCGAAAACTACCATTCGGGAACTAATTACAGTAATTCTATTAATAATTACTTTGCAGAATTAGGAGGTAGTACCACACCAAACACCTTACCTACAGATGGTGAGCGTCGCCTTGCAAGACCCGCTTTTGATGATTACAATATAAATTATGATGCCACAAATGCAAAATATACTTCAGGTATAAATACAAAAGAAGGAGTATTACAATCAAGAAATGACAGAAAAAGTGGTGGAACTTCAGAATTTAACATTTCAAGCGCATTGAATTTAGGTAATCAGCTTTATTTTGGTTTAAGTTTGGGTATTGTGAGTGTAAGATACAGAAGTGAGGCTAGCTATGAAGAAAATGGATGGGCGAATAGGTACAACGACAAAGGGGTTCAACTAGCGGATGTGAAATACAATTCATTTTACAATCAAACACAAGAAACCAGGGGCTCGGGTGTGAATTTGAAACTTGGGGTAATGTATAAACCTGCGCCTTTTTTTAGAGTGGGTGCTACCCTACACACGCCATCTTGGATACAAATAACCGATTCTTACACCGAAGGTTTAGACAATACCAAAACACAAGATGGATCCGCCTATTCTCAAATTTATGATTTTGAGTATGCAATTACCACGCCTTTAAAAGCCTCTTTAGGTACAAGTTTTATCATTGGCAACAGTGCCATCATCAGTGCCGATGTGGATTATGTAGATTATTCGATGATAAACTTTTCTAGGTCGGCTGCTGCCGAACAAACCCTTAATATTGATGTAAATACCATCAATAAAAACAACAAAGAAGTAAGAGATAAATATACGGGAGCGATGAACTATCGTGTAGGTGGTGAATACAAAATCAACCAATTTAGTGTGCGTATGGGTTATGGATTGAATGGTAGTCCGTATAAAAACGATGGCAGTGGTTATTTTGACACACAAATTTACAGTGGAGGTTTGGGTTATCGATTTGGGGATTATTATTTAGACCTTACTTATCAACAAGTAAAAAACAAAACCAATTATAGCACTTATACTTTGAGCGACAATAGTCACCCAGTAGCTACTTTTGCGAACACATTTAACAATACCTTTTTAACCTTTGGGGTGAAATTTTAAATCCCTAAATCTAAAAAACCAAATCGGGCTATCTTTATTGAAAAGGTAGCCCGATTTTTTTGGTTTAAAAATTAGCTTTTAGTTTTTCGCCTGAGGTAGGTATCTGCAAAAACCAAAGCCAATACCACATCAAAAAACATAAACAGGTATAAAAATATTGGGTTGCTTATCTTTTGAAATCCTATTTTTGGGAAATCGATATTCAAACCTAAATTTGAGGCTTTAATGCTGGTTTTAGAAAGCGAATAAGCCAACATTAAAACAATAGAAAGCACAAAAAAACCTGCAATGGCATAAATCAATTGCGTATTAATTTTGGTTTTCATCACCTTAGGGCTCATTTCTAAGTTTACCTTTTCCATCACATTTCTGGTAAACGACATCGAGGGTTCTTCCAAATCATCCGTTTCGAGCATTTTTTGCAAAGCACTCAACTCGGCATATAAAGCCGCATAATCGGCATTTAAACTGATTTTTAATTCAATTTCTAATTTCTCATTTGCCGTACAATTACCATCTAGGTAATCCCACAGTTGTTCTTCTATCGTTTTCATATTAAACAATTTACTTCCTCTTGCAACAAATGTTGCAATTTATCTTTTAAGCGATGTCTGGCTCTATGCAATTTTACTTTTACGGTATTGCTTTCCATGTTCAAAGCTTGTGCTATTTCTTCCAAACTTTGTTCGCCTTTGTAAAACAAGGTAATAATGGCGGCATCATCGGGCAGCAGCATTTCGATGGCTTGATTGAGATAAACGTGATTGCTTTTTTTATCCAAATCGTCGGCACTGAAAGATGAAATGTGGTTTTCTAATTGTAAAACCGATGTTTCATCGTCTATCGATTGGGTCTCTACTCTTTTTTTTCTTAAAAATGTCATCGCTGTGGTGTAGGTAATTGTGTAAAGCCAGGTTGTAAACTTTGCAGTTTGTTTAAACGTTCCCAAAGCTCGATAAGCTTTCACAAAACAATCTTGCGCTATTTCTTCGGCATCTTCACGGTTGCGTGCAAATTTTAAAGCCAAGGTAAACACAAACCGCTGATGGCGTTTTACCAAAACATTGTATAGCTGAGTTTCGCCCAACAACACTCGGTTAATAATTTCTACATCTGTTTGTATATTTTGCTGCATTCTGCCCTTTATGACTACCCTTGAATTTAAAAGGTTACAACACGAAAGGTAAATAAAAGATTTATTTCTTTTTTAATTTCCCAATTCTATTTACAATTGGTTATTTTGCACCATGCAATTCAAAAAAATACTTGGTCAAGAAAATATTAAACAACAACTTATCAAAACGGTTGAAGAAAACAGAGTTTCACACGCTCAATTGTTTCTTTCGCCTGAAGGTTGCGGTGCTTTTCCCTTAGCGGTTGCCTATGCGCAGTATATCAATTGCCTACAAAAAACCAATGACGACAGCTGTGGCGAATGCAGCAATTGCCGAAAATACGAAAAATACATTCACCCTGATTTGCATTTTTCATTTCCATTTTATGCCAAGCACAAAGAAGATACCGCCGAACTTTATATAGAAGAATGGCGAAATATGTTGCTCGAAAATCCTTATTTCGATTTAAATACTTGGCGTTCGCAAATCAACCCTGAGAAAAGCAAGCAAGCCAACATCAATATTTCGGAATGCCATAGCATTATCAAAAAACTAAGCTACAAAGCATTTGAGGCAGAAACCAAAGTGCTGATTATGTGGCTACCCGAATATTTAGATAGCCAAGGAAATGCCTTGCTAAAAATTATTGAGGAACCGCCTGCCAACACGCTTTTTATTTTGGTGGCCAACAACCAAGAAAAAGTATTGTCAACCCTGTTGTCGAGAACACAAATAGTAAAAATAAAAGCCTTGCCCAACGAGGTCATCAGTAATTATTTGATGGCAGAAAAATCGTTGGAAGAAGCCGAAGCGCATCAATATAGTTTTTTGGCGGATGGCAATTTGGTAGAAGCCGAACGATTGGTGCTACACATGGAAGACAAAAGCGCCGACCTATTCACCAATTGGTTGCGTTTGGGTTATGGTAACAAAGTAACAGACATGATTGCCTTTACGGATGAAATGTCCAGCTGGGGAAGAGAAGGACAAAAAAATTTTTTACGCTATGGAATTAATTTTTTACGTGAGTGTAGCTTACTGCTCAATGGCGTAGAAGAAATGGTAAAATTACCGCCTAACATACTCGAAACCGCCAAAAAGCTAACTACACATGTGCTTACCCAAAACATGATTAATGCTTTGGTAATTGAATTAGAAAGCGCACATTACCACGTTGAAAGAAATGCAAACCCAAAAATATTATTTTTAGATGTATCTTTACAGCTGGTAAAAATAATTAAATTTAAAACGTTCCCGAAAGGGACTCAATATATACTCGATTAATATGGGATGTGGAAGTTGTTCCTCAGGCGGTGGATGTGCCCCTGCAGGTTGTAAAAGTAATGGTTCTTGTTTAACTGGCGGTTGCCAAAAAATGGAAGTTCACGATTGGCTTTCAAATTTGGATATGCCTACAAACTATACCGCTTTTAATATCGTAGAAGTAAAATTTAAAGGTGCAAGAAAAGAGTTTTTTGTAAATACAGAAAATATCTATTTAGAAATAGGCGAATTAGTAGCCGTAGAAGGCCCTTCGGGAGGTTACGATGTAGGGCACGTTTCGCTTACTGGCGAATTGGTGCGTACACAAATGAAACGCTACAAAACATCTTTAGCGCAAGTAACCCGCAAAATTTATAGAAAAGCTACCGAACTAGACGTAAGCAAATGGAAATTAGCCAAAGACCTAGAATGGGAAACCATGCACAAAGCTAGAACTTTGGCCTTAGAACTGCGCTTATCCATGAAAATTAGTGACGTAGATTATCAAGGCGACAAAACCAAAGCCATCTTTTTTTATACTGCCGATGGACGTGTAGATTTTAGAGAATTGATTAAAAGATTGGGCGAAAGTTTCCGCATTAGAATAGAAATGCGCCAAATTGGAATGCGTCAAGAAGCTGGCAGACTAGGCGGAATAGGCTCTTGTGGGCGAGAATTGTGTTGTTCTACTTGGTTGACCAATTTTAAAACCGTTTCGACCGCAGCAGCGAGATACCAAAATTTATCGCTCAATACCTTGAAACTTGCAGGGCAGTGCGGAAAGCTAAAATGTTGTTTGAATTATGAATTAGACACTTATTTGGATGCCTTAAAAGACATTCCTGAAAAGGTGGGTTCTTTGCTTACTCAATTTGGAGTGGCGAGACACCAAAAAACCGATATCTTCAAAAAAATAATGTGGTTTAGCTATGCCAATCAAGAAGATTGGATTCCTTTGCATGCCGACCGTGTAAAAGAAATTATGGCAATGAACAAAAAAGGCGAAAAACCGCTTAATTTGAAAGATGAAGCCGCAGAAATTAAACATGCTACCATCGTTGAAAAAATTCCTGATTATGAAAATGTGGTTGGACAAGACAGTTTAACACGTTTGGACGATAAAAACCGTAATAAAAATAAAAATAACCGCAATCATAAAAACAAAAACAACGCAAACAGAGGCGAAAGACCAAACCCTAGCGAAGGAGCAAAAAACAACAACCCTACTGCGGAAAAAACAAACGAAAATGCGGCACCTCGTCCTGCCAACAAAAAAAATAAAAACCGTAATAAAAAGAAACCAACAAATAAACCCAATGAAAATCCCGTTGTTAGTTCTTAAAAAATCGATTTTAGTATTGCTTATGGCTTGTACATTTTTAAGTTGTACAAACAATCAACACGCATTTGTGACCAAAGATTTTGCCAACGGCAATTGGAATTATGCGAATAAAGTTTTGCTTACCGCCAACATTGCGGACGTGAGCAAAAGCTACAATGTATGCGTAACCTTTCGCCATAGCAATCAATATCTTTACTCAAATATCTTTGTGATGTTTCACATAAGGGCTGCTAATCAGCATTTGTATAAAAGAGTAGAATATACTTTGACGCATCCCGATGGAGAATGGACAGGCAATGGCTCGGGAGATTTGTTTACCGATACTTTTTTATTGTTGAAAAACTATAAATTCAAAAAAGCAGGGAACTATACCTTTGAAATTGTACAGGATATGCGTGACAATCCCTTAGTGGGGATGAGTGATGTAAATCTATTTATTGAAGTAAATAAATAAAAAATATTACCCATAAAAAAAGGCGATGAAAAATGTTTTCATCGCCTTTTTGCTTTTCATCAAAAGCTTATTTTTTGATATACATTACTTCTTTCACAGCTTTTACTACTTTATCTGCATTTGGCAAACTAGCGGCAATAAGCGTTGGTGCATACGGCAAAGGCACATCTGCACAAGTGATGCGCAATACCGGTGCATCTAAATAATCAAACGCATTTTTTTGTACATTAAAAGCAATCTCTGAAGAGATAGAAGCCAATGGCCAAGCCTCTTCAACAATTACCAAACGATTTGTTTTTTTCACCGATTCGATGATGGTTGCATAATCAATTGGGCGAACAGTACGCAAATCGATTACTTCAACATTGATGCCTTCTTTGGTTAATTCTTCAACCGCAGGTGCAACCACACGTGACAACATTTTACCAAAAGAAACAATGGTTACATCGGTTCCTTGTTTGGTTACATTGGCTTTGCCAATTGGCAAATAATATTCTTCTTCAGGCACATGACCTTTATCACCATACATCACTTCACTTTCCATGAAAATGATTGGGTCTGGATCGATAATCGCTTGTTTAAGCAATCCTTTAGCGTCGTAAGGCGTTGAAGGAATTACTACTTTTAAACCTGGGCAATTGGCAAACCAATTCTCAAAGTTTTGAGAGTGTTGCGCACCTAATTGACCTGCATTTCCAGTTGGACCACGGAAAACAATTGGACAAGAAAACTGACCGCCACTCATCGATAAAACTTTGGCTGCTGCATTGATAATTTGGTCGATGGCAACCAACGAAAAGTTGAAAGTCATAAACTCAACTATTGGCAATAAGCCATTCATAGCCGCACCTACGCCAATACCTGCAAAACCTAATTCGGCAATCGGGGTGTCGATAACGCGTTTGTCGCCAAACTCATCTAACATTCCTTGACTTACTTTATAGGCACCATTGTATTGTGCAACTTCTTCGCCCATTAAAAAAACGTTTTCATTTTTGCGCATTTCTTCGCTTAATGCTTCACGTAGGGCTTCTCTAAATTGTATTTCTCTCATCGTTGGGTTTAAAAAAATTACTTCGGCAAATATAACTATTGTAGCGGAAATAAAAAGCCTGATTTTAAATAGATATTTATCCCTAAAAGATTAATGCCCACTTAAAACTAAATAAGGCGAATAGTTTAAGTTTTGGTTTATTTCCGTTGATTGAAAAGGAATGTCTTTGTTAAACAATTCGGCGAGGCTTTGTTGCACAAAAATGCTAAATTCTTCTTTTTGGCTTGCCAAAAATTCGCTTTCCAAAACCGTGCTTTTTCGATTTATAGATTCTACAAACTTTGTTCCCTCTTTTTCAATCATTTTTATAATGTATAAATTGGGTTCTACCTCCTTTTTTCCCTTTACTTGTTCATAAATGTGGGTATAAAGCATGGTTTGCACAAAAGCTTTGTTGAGTTTACCTAATTCTGGATTAAACATATCCGCTATGGGTGCATATTTAAGCGAATCACTTCCTGTTTTGTAATCTACAATTCTCGTGATGCCGTTTATTTTGTCTATTCTATCTATTGTTCCCTTTAGACGAATGTTTTTTTTGACGCCATTTACTTCAAATTCAAAACTTGTTTCTAAATTTTCCTCCAATCCTATAATTTCAAATGGTGCTATCTTTTCATCGTAGTTTAAATAAATTTCTACATACTTCTTCAAAATCTCAAAAACCAACAATTGCCTTCCTTTTAGTTCATCGGTTTTGTTTTCGTCTTCAAAAATGGTGTGGTTGTAGGCTTTTTTGCAAAGCGAGGGAATGTTTTTATGGGCGGCTTTAATTCTTTCGGCGGTGATGATTGGATTTTTTGATTTCAAATCTTCGTAAATTTTTTGCATTACATAATGCAGCATCGTGCCTAAAGAGTTTGCTTCAACTTTTTTCTGTATCGTTTTGGGTTCTTCTATTTTTGCGATGTAGCGGTAATAAAACTGCAAAGGACAATTGAGATAACTGGTGAAAGCCGAGGGTGAAAGGCTAATTTCTCCGTTCAAATACTTATCCAATCGCTCCATCACTTCTGTTGTTTTCTCTACCATCGAAACCTCTTTGGCTTTTACGCTAAGTTCTTGCTGTTGCTGAAAATACTTGAAATTACAACCGCTTTCATATTCCAATTGATGCAAAAACCTGCTTGGTTCGCCTGTCGTATTGTTGTCTTGTTGGGCATTATACACCAAGGTTATGTTTTTTGAGCGTTGCAACAATCGATAAAACATATAAGCCGAAATGGCGTTTTGATTTTCTAAAACGGGCAAGCCATACGCCCTTCTGATGCCATCGGGAATGAAGGTGTTGGCGGCATTGGCTTGTGGCAAAATCCCTTCGTTGATACCCAAAACATACAATTGTTCAAAATCTAGGTTTCTGCTTTCCAGCAATCCCATTACTTGTATGCCGTTTAAGGGCTCGCCTGCCAAGGGCACAGCAATAGATTTTAAAACTTTCTGAATCAAGGATAGCACAAAGGATTTGGATATTTTTTGCGTCACTTGCTCGTCCTGTTTCAAGAATTTATCTACATGTTCGGTCAATGCATCTTCCAATTTGTTTAATTCTTTTATCGCTGCTGCCAACAATTCGGCATCGGTTTGTTTCAAAACGTTTGCAGTTTGCTGTTGTTCAAAAACTTGGCTTAAAACATTTTTAAGTTTTTGCGGTGCGTCACTTGCTTGGCAAATGGGCGTGAAAAACAATTCAAACATTCCACCTTGGGCTTGCAATTTAGCTAAAGAAACTTCTACGGATTGTGCTTTGAGCATGCTATTGCTAAAAACATCTTTCTCTTTTTCGCTAATAAGGATTAATGGGTGCGCCAAAAAGGCGTCCACTTCGTTAAAATTTACGCTTTGTTTGTCTTTTGTATTAAGCTGAGCTTGGGTGCTGAGCCACAAATCGACTAAACCATAAACCGAGGAGGCTACCAAGGCATAGCCCATGGTGACATTGAGGTTGACCTTGATTTCTTTTTGCGATTCGTCTTCATAATGGGTGGGAATGGTTTGTAAAACGGGCAAAAGCAAACTTTCGTCTGCCAAAACAATGCCTATTTTACCTATTCCATCGGCTTGTTTGTGGTTTAAATAGTCGTTTTTTAGTTCTTCATGAATGATTTTGGCTTGCGCAACTTGCCCTTGTGCTTTATAAACATTGATGGTTTTCGTTTCCGATTGGATATAGGCTTTACTTTCGCCTAGGGCATTGATAAGTTTGTTTTGGTTAAGATTTTGACGCATAAAAAGCCCCGCTTCTTGGTTGATATCGTCCATATAATACACATCGGTATCGAAATAAAAGACGGCAACACCTTCGTTTTGCCATTTTTCAAACAGTTTTTTCTCCGTTTTGCTCAATGCATTGAAGCCTACAAAAATTAATTTATCAAATTTCTTATAAAAATCGTTTGGAGTGCTTGCCAATTGGCGATACAAATTTCCGACAGTGCTTCGCTCGCTTTGCGCTAGTTTGGCATGAAATTTTTGATACAATAAAGGCATTCGGCGCCACATTTGTATAAATTGTTCTTGTTGATTTTTATGTTTCCCTTCGGAATAAGACGCCCAAAAATTGGTTAAAAATGTTTTTTGATCGTCGGTAAGGTAGTCAAATTGGGCATCTATCTGAGCAATGTCTTCCAATTCCTTAAACAAATCGTTTACCGCTACCAAATCGTTGTCTATTTGCGCAAAATCACTCAAAATGGTGCTGGCAAGCGGGTAAAACTTTGCCAAATCAAATGGTTTTTTCCCTTCGGAAAGCAACAATTCGTTGTAAACACTGTAAAGTGTAAAAAATTGCGTGAGCGAATCGGCAGTTTTTAGGCTGCTCGACAATTGAAAAAACGTTTGAATGGTATAAAAAGAAGGACTCCAAAATGGCTTTTGCAATACATTAGCCAAATGCTTTTGTAAATAGGCAGCAGGTCGTTTGTTGTTGAATATTACGGCACAGTTTTGCAAGTTCTCGCCATATTTGGCAATGATATCTTCGGCTACTTCTTCTAAAAATGGTTTCATAAAGGATTTTGTGTGTATAAACCAAACATTGCTTTGGCTATTTGTGAATTATAATAGATTTTTTGTGAGCGAACATGAATAAAATAGAGGCTAGAAAACGCTTTGTGTAAGTGCAATTTGATTAAACTTTTTTCAAATGGTTGTTAATCGCATAAAACAAATAGGTTTCTATATTTTGGTAGCCCATTTGACTTAATAACTGTTTATAGTGATCTATTTGTTCAATATGTTTGTCGCTTTCGGCTTGTGTAAATTTATAATCTAACACAATTACGCCATCTTTGGTAATCAACACCATATCAGGGCGGTAGGTTTTGCCATCGGCGGCCACAATGCTTTGTTCGATGAGGGTTTGTTGGCTTTTTGCCATCAGCTGTTGCAATTCTGGATGTTTCAATACAGCTAAGACTTGTTTTTTCAAATCATTTATTTCCTCAATGTGTATTTCTCCATCTTCGTGCATTCGGTCTAATAAACTATCTATGTCGGATATTTGCTGGGTTTTCGCCAAAATATCGTGCAATAGCGTTCCCATTCTACCAAATGCATTGGGATTTATCAAATCTATATTTCTGCTTTTTAGGTTGGCGTCAAACAAGGTGTTTAATCGCTTGCTGGTTGGGTAAACTAGGAGATTTCGGACTTCAGTATTAGACTTTTCTTGTTTTTTTTCTTCACTTTCTATCACTTCACCTGCTAAAAAGGAATTATTTTCATCGAAAATTAAATCCGACTTCAATAAATCGCCGATATTGGTTAATGTTTCTTTCTTTTTTTTCGCTATGTTGATATAAATATAGTCAATAGCCCGAGTGCTTGCCACATACAAGGTATTCAGGGCGTCCATGTAGCAATCTAATTTTTCTTTAAAGTAATCTTTTTGAAACTTCGAGTCTTGCAATGTTCTTGTGTAGGCAATGGGTATGCTTTTTAGCGCTTTGTATTGCGAATTTTCGGCATCAAACCAAACCATTGTATTGGGTTTTCTATCTAATATCCAATTTGCAAACGGAACAAATACGGCTCTAAATGCCAAACCTTTTGATTTGTGGATGGTCATCACCTGCACCGCATTGCTACTATCGGCTATTGGCAATGTTTTGTTGTCGCCCTCCTCTTGCCAATAATTTAAAAAATAAACAATTCCTTTTTCTCCCTGTCGGAAAAAATTCCCTACAATATCTCTAAAAGCAAACAAATAAGGCAGGTGATGGCTTTGTTTGTCTAACTCAAAACTTGTCATCAATTTTTCAACCAATTCAGGTAAAGGCAATTGTTTCCATTTTTGCCAATCTTTACAAAAGGTTGTTGGCAAAAATTCATTGAGATTTTCGATTTTTTTGCTTTTCAAATCTAAATACTCGACTCCCTTTATCTTTTTATTTTGCAGAGCGGCATGCAAAGCAATGCAATTTGCCTTGTAGAGGGTGTTGTTTTGGTCTATGCCTACCATCATTTGCAAAATATTGATTAGTAATTTTACGGCATCGTTGTTGCTTATCATCAAAGCATCGCCCGAAAGGACATCAATTTCGTTTTGCAACAAAAAATCTACCGCCAAACTGGCATCGGCGTTGCCCCGCACCAATACGCACATATCTTTTAGGGCATAATGGTGGTTTTTGGTCAAATTATTTATCTCGTCTAGCATTTTGTGCAACGAAATTTCCTTAAAACCATCACCTTCTTGGTCATTGTCATTTTCAGTCAATAAATTTACCTGCACTTTCCCACCTTTTAGGGTACTTTTGTGTGTGTTTTGATGCGATTGGCTATATACATCGGGTATCAATTGATTAAATTGGTTTTCCTCCCACCAATTGGTCAGTTCCGTGTTGTTCAAGGCTATAATATCCTCATTTAGATGCTCTTGTAGCAAAACGGGTAGATTTGCAAATATTTTATTGTTAAAATTTATAATTTCTTCGCTACTGCGGTAGTTTTCTTCCAAGCTATCGGGTTGCACATGGTAAGCACCAATGTCATTTTTTGCCTGTTGGTGCAAAATATTAGCATCACCACCTCGCCATCTGTATATCGACTGCTTGGTATCGCCTACAATAAGGTGGTCTATCAGTTTTCCATTGTGCTCGGCAATGCTATTGCTCAATAAAGATTTAAAACTTTGCCATTGACTGCCAGAGGTATCCTGAAATTCATCAAACAAAAAATTGCGGTAGCGGTTGCCCATCTTTTCCCATATAAAAGAGGGATTTTGGTCGGCATCATCGGTTATTCCTTGCAATAATCTTTGTGCATCGCTGATTAATAAGTTTTCGTTTTCTTCTCTATATGTTTTTAATAGCAAAGCAATTTCTTGGATTAAACGTAAATAATACACATTTTTCTTAAAAGCAATGGCGGTAACATAATCGGCTAGGTTGTTTTGATAGTTTTCTATCAGTTTTTTTAGTGCGGGGTTAAGATGATTATAAAAATCCTCGTCTTGCTTGCCTTTGTTAAACCAAGTTTCAATATTATCTACTTTTTCGATGAGTTTTGCAACTAGATTTAAGTCTCCGTTTTCAATTTGTTTAAGTTTCATTAAAGAAGATTTCTCTCCTTGTTTAATATCTTTAATGTTGTAGGTTAAATTTTCTAGTATTTTCGCTGCTTTTGCGCCTTCTTCGGAAATTTTTCGTTCAAATTCTTTAATCGTTTGGTTGGTTTTAGCCAATAAGTCTTTAAAAAAAGCATCAATATCTCCAGTTTCAGCAATTTTGTTGAGCGCATCTTCAAAATCTTGGTATCCTTCCTTAAATATTTCGCCTGTTAATTCTAATAAATGCTTATTGTAATCCCATTTATTGCCTTCGTCAATTTTTTCTATCGATAAATCTACTATCCACTGCAATATTTCGGGTTTATTGGTCAATTCCTCGTGAAGTTTCTCCACCAAATCAACTTTTATCTTGTCATAATTCATTTCTATGCCATAACCGCTCTCCAAACCGAGCTCAAAAGCAAAACTTCGCACCACTTTTTGCACAAAACCATCAATCGTTTGGATAGAAAATCGACTATAATCGTGTAATATCTTTCTATAAATCGTATCTGCCTTTTCGTCTAGCGATTTATAATCATAAACCCCTTCATAATGCGCCAACACCCTATCTCGATAGCCATCATATTTACTATTGCCTTCGGCAAAACCTTTTAACACTTCTAATATTCTGCTTTTCATCTCCTCCGTTGCCTTGTTGGTAAAAGTTACCGCCAAAATATCTCTATATTTTGTGTCGCTACTAAAGAGTAAGGTAAGGTAATGAACGGTAAGACTGAAAGTTTTGCCCGACCCTGCCGAGGCTTGTAATATTTTAAGCGGTTTTTGTGGTGTCATCTTTAAAGAAATTGAATTTGATTGTATGAATAGGGCAAAGATAATCTTTGAATACGACAACGAGCGTCGTTTGAATTTTAACGGTAATAATTACATTTGTTATGGTTATTTCCAAATTTCATAATAATACCACCACCTTCGGGATTGGATTTGTATGGCTTTTATAAACAATAACATTGATATAATTGTTTCCAAACTATAAGCCCAAAGGGCTGACATTATTCTAAATTACAACAATCAAACACTTCAGTAACCCCGAAGGGGTGTTATTATTTCTCATTCCATTCAAACAAATAGGTCTCATTATATTCAATTTCAAATTTTTGCAAAAAATCCACATATTCTTCTTTAAACGTTTTTTTATGATGATGTTGTTCTTGATTGAGGATGTAATTATAAACCTGCTCTATTTGTGAATGTGCATACGAAAAAGCACCATAACCTTCTTGCCACGAAAACTTACCTCTCACAAGTTTTTTGTCGTTGATAAATTTACTCGAATTATTTTTAATGTCTCTAACTAAATCTGAGAGTGCCATTGAAGGTTTTAAACCAACAAAAATGTGAATATGGTCAGACACCCCGTTTACGATAATTGATTTATGCCCTTTATTTGTGATGATTCCTGAGATATATTTGTACAATTCTTCTTTCCACGCTTTAGCAATAAGGTTTTCTCGTCCTTTTACGGCAAAAACAATTTGAATGTATAATTGTGAATATGTACCAGCCATAATTATAATTTTTATACCACCACCTTCGGGATTGATTGCTATAATAATACCATCCCTTCGGGATTGGGTTTTGTCTTTATAATTCTATAATAATATCATCCCTTCGGGATTAGATTTTGTCTTTCTTAATTCTATAATAATATCATCCCTTCGGGATTGGATTTGTATGGCTTTTATAAACAATAACGTTGATATAATTGTTTCCAAACTATAAGCCCAAAGGGCTGACATTATTCTAATATTACAACAATCAAACACTTCCGTAACCCCGAAGGGGTGTTATTATTCCTCATACTATCCTCAGGAAGTTCTATTTTAAAGTTTAATTACCCTCCGTCTCCATATTTAAAAATCGACCCCACACTAACGGGCATTTTACCTGTTGCTTCCAATTCATTTTTAAAGGCTCTTGCCGCAGCTTTTTGCATAAATTCTTCTTTTTGGTAAGCAATTAACAAAGCTTTGCTGTTTTCGATACCTTTTAGATTAACAAGGTTGTAAGGATTAGCAAAAAGGGCAAAAACTGTATTTTTTCGGCTTTTTTGTTCTATAAAATTAAGAATTTCAGCATTAAAAGTTAATTTGTTTGCAGGGCGACTACGATTATCGTGTATGCCGACGATTAATTGTGTTTTAGAACCCATTTCCATTAATATTTTATCAAAATCAGCCGTTGTAGATTTATTATCTAAACTAAAAATTGTAGAATTTCTAAAATATTGTCTCAATTCGGTTTGAAATAAAGTGGTATCGGCTACACCAAGGCTCACAATTACTGTTTTTTCATTGGGATTTAAGCTTTTTATATAGTCCTTTCCTCTTAAAATGGTCATCGAGGCATCGGCAAGTTCTTGTCTTAAAGTTAAACTTTCAGCGCTGTTTACCTCTTCATATACGTTGCTTTCGTTTGTGCGCTTGTTTTTGTGCAAACCCGCCCAATATTTGGCTTTCAACACCTTTTTCACGCTTTCGTCTATCCTTTCGATGCTAATTTCGTCTTTTCGTATGGCTTTTTTCACCAATTTAATAGCTCTTTTACTATCTTCGGAAAGTTCCAAGATATCGTTCCCTGCTTTTAATGCCATTACATCGGCAGTGCCTTCAGGAAAAAACTTTACAACGCCTTTCATGTCCATAGCGTCCGAGATAATGAGTCCTTTAAAATTCAAATCTCTTTTTAAAATGTCGGTTACAATTATTTTAGACAAGGTTGAAGGTAAATTTGCTGTGGTGTCTAACTGCGGAATATTCATATGTGCCACCATCACCCCTGCGGCTCCTTTTTTAATCAACTCTTTAAACGGATACATCTCCAAACTATCTAATCTTGATTTAGAAAAAGGCAATTTTGGCAAATCATAATGCGAATCTACATCGGTATCTCCATGTCCAGGAAAATGTTTGATGCTAACCAACAATCCTCCATCTTGCATTCCCTTTAAATAAGCCGTACCCTTTTCGGCAACATTAAATTTGTTTTCACCAAACGAACGGTAATTGATAACAGGGTTGTTGGCATTGTTGTTTATATCCACATCGGGTGCCAAATTGAGATGCATACCCATTCTTTTATAATCTTTTGCTACCGCCAAGCCCATTTTATAAATCAATTGATTGTTTTGTATAGCGCCCAATGCCATTTGATAAGGAAAACTAATGGCACTATCTAAGCGCATGCCCAAACCCCACTCTCCATCTGAGGAAATGATTAAAGGGGTTTTGGAAATTTCCTGAAAACGATTGGTCAAGGCTACTTGACGACCTGGGCCGCCCTGAAAAAACACGACTCCTCCCAATTTTTGTTTTTTAATCACCTTAACTAAGGAATCTTCGTAGTTTTTATCTTGATTTGTTTTTGCCCTGACAAAAAACAATTGCGCTATCTTTTGTTTTTTACTCAATGTATTAAATACCGAATCTACCCACTTAGGGTTGTCATTTAAACTTTCGATATAACTTTTTTGTTGCGCCTCGGCCGAAAAACTTGTTGCCAATAAAAGAAAGGAAACAATTGATAAATACTTCGATTTCATATAGGTAAATGATTATTTGTTGCGCCCAAATTAAGCAAAAAATCAAGAAATAATTTTTTTTTTTTAAACCCTGCGTAACTTTTTAGCACTTGCTCTCGTCTTAACTTCAACTAAAACAAATAAAAAGGCTTGTCCTTTTTCAACAAAACTTATGAAGGGGATTTTATGCGTAGATTAAAATACGTTTAAAACCGAACAATTCACATTTTCAAACACCTTCAAAAACACAAAAAATGAGAAAATTTTACTTTTTAAGCCTAATGATGGCTTTACTTGTCAGCTTATCGGCAGCTGCAAAAAAAACAAATTCCATAACAGGAACAATAAAGGACGAGTCTAAAAACGGAATAGAAAACTTAGCCGTTTTTTTATACCAAGCAAGCGATGCTGCTCTCGTTAAAACTTCAATTACTGACAAATCTGGTCAGTTTTCGTTCTCAAACGTAAAAAATGGACAATACTTTATAAAAGTAAGCAGCCTTAATCACGAAGAGCATAAAAGTGAAATTATTTCAATAGAAAACAATGCCGCACTTGTAAATGAAATTATCTTGAAATCAAAATCTAAAAGTTTAAATCAAGTAAATATTGTGGCGAAAAAACCTTTCGTAGAACGAAAAGTAGATAAAACCGTAGTAAATGTGGAAGGTAGCAGTGTGGCAGTAGGCGCTACGGCTTTAGAATTGTTGCAAAAAGCCCCAGGCATTAGCGTAGATCAAAACGATAATATTTCGATGCAAGGAAAACAAGGTGTGTTGATACAAATAGACGGAAAAATGACCTACATGAGTGGTGCCGATGTGACCAATTTATTGAAAAATATGCAAAGTTCAGAAATTCAAACCATTGAATTAATGACCAATCCGTCTTCAAAATATGATGCCTCAGGCAATTCGGGCATTATCAATATCAAAACCAAAAAAGGAAAAAGTTTGGGCACAAATGGAAGTGTGAACGCAGGCGTAGGTTATGGAAAGTTTTGGAGAGCAAATAGTGGCGTAAATTTCAACAACAGAAGCGAAAACACAAACGTGTTTGGTAGTTTCAATTCTGCTTACAACAAGGGTTTTCAAACTATTGATATTGATAGAATTGCCAACGGCACGCCAAACACTTATTTTATGCAAAAAAGTGAATTGATAAACACCCGAACTAGCAATAATTTTAAAATTGGCACAGATTATTTTATTAACAAAAACAATACCCTTGGCTTCTTGGTAAACGGTTTTATAAATCAAGGTAAGGAAAACATTGGCAGTACGACCCAAATTGGTCCTGCTTTCAATAGTTTTGATTCTTTTATTTCATCTGAAAATAATGGGAAAAGAAAGTTTCAAAATATGGCCTACAACTTGAATTACAAATCTGTTTTGGATACTTTGGGTCAAGAAATTTCGGTAGATGTGGATTATGCTAAATACAATGGCAATGAAAAAATGGACTTAAAAAATCAATTTTATTTGGCAAATGGAGCGAATAATCAACCTGATGTTTTGCTTAACAACGATACGCCTAGCGATATTGACATCAAATCATTTAAGATAGACTATATTTTACCGCTAAATAAAACCCTAAAGTTTGAAGCTGGAGTAAAAAGCAGTTGGGTAAAAACAGATAATGAATTAATCGCTACCCAGTTAAAAGACAATGCTTGGCAAAATGTAACGAGCCGAAGTAATCACTTTATTTACGACGAAAATGTAAATGCTGCTTATGCAAATTTGAGTAAAGAATTTAAAACTACAAAGTTACAAATTGGTTTGAGAGCCGAAAACACCGCCTCAAAAGGAAATTTGATTACAACCGACAATGTGGTAAAAAGAAATTATCTTGACTTTTTCCCTAGCTTGTTTGTAAGTCAAAAATTATCTGAACACAATCAAATGAGTTTTTCGTACAGCCGTCGTTTGGATAGACCTGATTATGATGCCTTGAATCCTTTTATAGAATATTTAGACCAATATACTTATCAAAAAGGAAATCCTTTCCTAAATCCTCAATACACCCATAATTTTGAATTGAATTATACTTTTTACGATGCTTATTCGCTTACCTTGGGTTATAGCAAGGTCAACGATGTCATCACAGAAGTGATTTTGCCCGACCACAGTACCAAATCATTGTTTGCTACGAAGAAAAACCTTGCTCAAAACACTAATTTTAACGTAAACCTAAATTTCCCAATAGAAGTAACCAAATGGTGGAATTTCAACAATGACATCAACGTATTTTATCTTGGTTTTAAAAGCCCTAACCTAGAAGGTGTAGATTTGAACACGGGCAAAACATCCTATCAAATAAAATCTCAACACTCGTTTACCATTATGCCTGGTTTAAGTGCTGAATTGAACGGAAGTTATGAATCTCCTTTGGTTTATGGAACTTTAAGCTTAAAGTCGAGACAAAGCATTGATGCAGGTTTGAATAAAAGCTTATGGAAGAAAAGCGCTACTTTAAAAGTTACTTTAAATGACGTATTTAATACTTTGGAACAAAACCTTGACAGTTCATACCCAGGATTGAGCTACAGTTTGCACCAAAAAAGAAACACCCAAATGATTCGTGTTGCTTTTACCTATCGTTTTGGAAATAAAGACGTAAAAGCTGCCCGTCGCCGTTCGAATGGTTCGGATAGTGAACAAGGAAGGTTGAAAAGCTAGTTTTTTAAACAAAAAATCCCTCGAAAAATATTTTTCGAGGGATTTTTTGTTGTTTAGTTTTAAGCCCCAAAGGCTAAAATTGCTTTTTCAATTCTTTGTTGGGTTTCTTTAGCGCCTAGCATTACTGCTATATCAAAAACACCGGGACCAAACTTACCACCCACCAACATCACTCGCAAAGGCAACATCAACTCACCTGGTTTAAATTGATGTGTTTCGGCTAAAGCCTTAAATTTTTCTTCCATCTCTACTGCCGAAAGCTCAGACGTTAAGACTTCGCAGAAAGAAGTAAAAAATATTGCTTTTTCGCTTGTCCATTTTGGTTGAACCGATGGCAGATCATATTCAATTGGCGCTACAAAAAAGTAAATCGATTGCGTTACAAAGTCATTCAGTACAAAACAACGCTCTTTAATCAAATTCATTACCTTGTGCAACAAATCATCGTTGGCAAGTTCCACTTTTTGTGCAGCAAAAATACTTTTTACCGTAGGCAATAGCACTTCAGTTGGTGTTTTTTTAATCCATTCGTGGTTATACCATTTTGCTTTTTCAAAGTCAAATTTTGCCCCAGCCTTGCTAATTCTTTCTAAGGAGAAACGCTCAACTAATTCGGCAAGGGTAAAGATTTCTTTTTCTGTTCCATCGTTCCAACCCAACATAGCAAGAATATTTACGAAGGCTTCAGGCAAAAATCCCAATTCATCAAATCCTTTTGTAGTTTCATTGGTTTTTGGGTCTGTCCAACTTTGTGCATACACAGGAAATCCCAATCTATCGCCGTCTCTTTTACTTAATTTTCCGTGTCCGTCAGGTTTCAATATCAAAGGCAAATGCGCCCAATGCGGCATTTGATCTTCCCAACCCAAATATTGCCACAACAAAACATGTATCGGCGCTGACGGCAACCATTCCTCACCTCTAAAAGCGTGGGTAATTTCCATCGCACAGTCATCTACCACTACCGCCAAATGGTAGGTTGGCATTTTATCTGCCTTTAATAATACTTTATCGTCTACCAAATTGGTTTCAAAACTCACGTCTCCACGAATCAAATCGTGAAAATAAACCGTTTCGTTTTCTGGCATTTTGATACGCACCACATGTGGCGTGTTGTTTGCTAAAAGTTCGGTTACTTCCTCAGCAGATAAGGTTAAGCTGTTGCGCATTTGGTTGCGTGTAGCTTGTCCGTATAAAAAATTAGGTACTTCTTTTCGCTTACTATCTAATTCTTCGGGTGTATCAAAAGCATAATAAGCGTATCCGTCTTCAATCAATTGAAGGGCATATTTTTCATAGCTTGCTTTACGTTCGCTTTGTCGATAGGGACCAAATTCACCTGGGTTTTCAGGGCTTTCATCTGGAGAAATACCGCACCATTTCAAACAATTTGCGATGTATTCTTCTGCACCAGCAACAAAACGCGTTTGATCGGTATCTTCAATTCTCAATACAAAAGTGCCACCATGTTTTTTGGCAAATAAATAATTGAATAACGCGGTTCTTACACCGCCCAAATGCAACCCTCCCGTTGGGCTTGGCGCAAATCTTACTCTTACTTTCTTGTTCATATTTTACAAAGATATATTTTTTACGCTTTTTACATTTCAATATTGTACATTAGAGTCAAAAAAATAATCTTTTTCATTTATGAATGCACCTACTAAATTAGAATACCCTACTTGGGCAGAAACCTACATTTCAAAAGTTTTAGGAGACGTTTTTGAGCTACTAGAAACACAAATTACAACTTTATCTATACTTTTTAATAAAAACATAGATAAAGCTGATTATGCTTACGCTGAAAAAAAATGGACTTTAAAGCAAATGTTAGGGCATATTATCGACACTGAACGCATTTTAGTTTATCGACTTTTGTCTATTGCCAGAAACGAAAAACAGACACTTATCAGTTTTGACGAAGATGCTTATGTGGTTTACGGAAAGTTTGAAAAAAGAGACTTTACGGAGCTCATCAACGAATTTGTTGCACTACGAAAGTCAAATATTTTCCTATTCAAATCGCTAGACGAAGAACAACTAAACCGTGTCGGTTCATTATCTGAAAACAGAAAAATTAGCGCAAAAGCGATGCTATTTGTTGTAGCCGGACACGTCAATCATCACTTACAAATATTAAACGAAAGATATGAATTGGTTTAAACCCGTTACCGTTGAAGAAATCAACAACCGCCCAACCAACCACATTGGCACTGTGTTGGGAATTAAATTTACCGACATCGGTGAAGATTTTATCACAGCAACGATGCCCGTTGATGAACGAACGCACCAACCTGCGGGTATTTTACATGGCGGCGCTTCGGTGGTGCTTGCCGAAACCTTGGGCAGCATCGCTTCTTATTTGCTCATCGACCCAGATAAATTTATCGCCGTAGGTTTGGAAGTAAACGCCAATCATTTGCGTCCCGTAAGTTCGGGCTTGGTAACTGGCATTTGCAAACCTTTGCATATTGGTGCTAAAACACATGTATGGGAAATAAAAATCTATACCGATAAAAACAAAATGAGCTGCATCAGTCGATTGACCGTAGCTATTTTGCCAAAAACAAGCTAAAAAAACGGCTGCGCTTGACAACACAAGCACAGCCGTTTTAAAAATTAAAATCTTCGGACTATTTCTCCATCCATTTTTTCTCTACCAAGTAAGAAATAATTAAGCCTGCGCCACCCATTAAGGTAATGAAGCCAAAGAAAATTGCAACCTGTTGCCCTTCTTCTGTTCCTGTTATCTCTTCACCAAACATCATTCTTGAAGTTACCATTGCCAACAACAAGCCCAATCCTACGCCTACAAATAGCAAGCCAAATTTCAAACTCCAAAACGGGCTCGGTGTTGGTTTTTTAATATCGGTGCTAATTCCAGGATTGATGCCTCGCTCAATCATAGCCATTTTTTCTTTGTTTGATAAATAACGAATGCCAAACGCTAGGGCAAATGCCCCTAAGAAAATCATTATCGGAGTTAAATCTACTTCCATCTTTTTTATGTTTTAAATTGTGAATAATTAATTTGTTTTATATCACTATGACCCCCTCAAAACAAATGAGGTTACAGCCCAAGCATAAAAATTTTACAAACGCTAAAATTCTAATTCGCACAAGGCAAAAGGCTTCGATAAATAAAACAATAATTTCTTACATTTGTGGCACACAAAAAAATAATATTATGCAATACGACGTAGTTGTTATAGGCTCGGGACCGGGCGGTTATGTAAGTGCCATTCGCTGTGCACAATTGGGATTAAAAACTTTAGTAATTGAAAAATATAAAACCTTTGGAGGCACTTGTCTAAATGTGGGTTGTATTCCTTCAAAAGCTTTATTAGACTCTTCGGAGCATTACCACAATGCAGCGCACAGCTTTGCTACACATGGTATCAACGTAAAGGATTTGAAAGTAGATATGCCACAAATGATTGCTCGTAAAGACGATGTCGTAGCACAAAATACAGCAGGCATTCAATATCTATTCAAAAAAAATAAGGTTGATAGCTTAGAAGGAGTAGGTTCGTTTGTAGATAAAAACACCATCTTGGTGACCAAAGCAGATGGCAAAACAGAAACCATCAGCACCAAAAATGTAATCATTGCCACAGGCTCAAAACCAACTGCATTACCATTTTTACCTATCGATAAAAAAAGAATTATTACCTCTACCGAGGCTTTAAACATTAAGGAAGTGCCAAAAACCATGGTGGTGATTGGTGGCGGTGTAATCGGTTTAGAGTTGGGTTCGGTTTATGCTCGTTTGGGTACCAAAGTTTCTGTTGTTGAATATTTACCTTCTATCATCGCTACTATGGATGCTAGTTTGGGTAAAGAATTGCAAAGGGTTTTGAAAAAATCATTGGGCATGGAGTTTTACATGAACCACAAAGTAACTGGCGCAACTGCCAAAGGCAAAACCGTAACCGTGAATGCTGAAAATGCTAAAGGTGAAGCTGTAAGTTTAGAAGCCGATTATTGCATCGTTGCGGTGGGTCGTACGGCCTATACCGAAGGTTTAGGTTTAGAAAAAATTGGCATCACCTTAGAAGAAAGAGGTAAAAAAATACCTGTAAACGCACATTTAGAAACCTCTGTAAAAGGTGTTTATGCCATTGGCGACGTGGTAGCGGGTGCTATGCTAGCGCACAAAGCTGAGGATGAAGGTATTTTTGTTGCCGAAACCATTGCAGGACAAAAACCACATATTAATTATAACTTAATTCCTGGTGTAGTTTACACTTGGCCAGAAGTTGCCTCAGTAGGAAAAACCGAAGAAGAATTGAAAGCGAGTGGAATTGCATTCAAAGCGGGTTCGTTTCCATTCAAAGCGAGTGGTAGAGCAAAAGCCAGCATGGATACCGATGGTTTTGTGAAAGTATTGGCAGATGCCAAAACAGATGAAATTTTAGGCGTTCACATGATTGGACCTCGTGTAGCTGACATGATTGCCGAAGCTGTAGTAGCGATGGAATTTAGAGCATCTGCCGAAGATATCGCTCGTATTTGCCATGCTCATCCAACTTTTACGGAAGCCTTGAAAGAAGCCGCCTTGGCTGCTACTGACAACAGAGCAATACATATTTAACATTTCCGAGCAAAAAAAACCGACGAAAACCTGCAAGAAATTGCAGGTTTTTTTGTTTTGACACATTTTTTATTAGCTTTAAAAAGTTTAAACTATGCTAAACATTTTTTAAAAAAAATATGAATAAATATTCCTTATCCTTTTTGATGCTAATTGCGGTTGGTTTTTGTCAAGCACAATCTAAAAAACTAAACCTCGTGGTAGGCACTTACACCAACAACTGCCCAAGCAATGGGATTTACATTTATGATTTCAATCCCACAACAGGAAATTTGACACTCAAAAATTCTGCTCAAAAAGCAAGTAATGCAAGTTATTTGAGCCTTTCGGCAGATCGTAAAAATCTTTATGCAGTAGAAGAAAATGGTGCAAACAGTGTGGTAAATGCTTTTGATTTCAATTCAAAAACAGGCAACCTAACTTTTAAAAACAAAGTTGAAGTTGGGCAAGACCCTTGCTATTTAATCAACGATAGCAAAAATGTGATGACGGCAAATTACACGAGTGGAAGTGTTTCGGTAATTCGCAAAAACAGCCAAGGTGGTTTAGAAAAATTAATTCAAAATGCGCAACACCAAGGCAAAGGTGCTAGAACCGACCGACAAGAAAAGGCGCATACACACATGGTGGCTTTTTCGAACGACAAAAAATATGTTTTAGCCAACGATTTGGGAACAGACACCGTTTATGTATATCGCTATCAAGCTAATCATGAAAATAAACCTTTGGCCATTACGCACAAACTGGGTATGAAATCAGGTAGTGGCCCTCGTCATTTAACCTTCAATAAAAAAGGAAATAGGGTTTATATTTTAAATGAACTTTCGGGCAAAATAGCGGTTTGTAGTTTTGAAAAAGGTCAACTGATTCAAAAAAATGAAATTTCAATCCTTCCACAAGGATACGAAGGCGATGACATCGGTTCGGCAGATATACACCTTTCGCCTGACGGAAAATTTTTATACGCCAGCAACCGAGGAAAGGCAAACACATTAGTCACTTTAAAAGTGCTTGCCAATGGAGATTTGAAACTCATTGACCAAATAAGCACCGCAGGCATTGCACCTCGAAACTTTGCCCTTTCACCAAATGGAGACTTTTTGTTAGTTGCTAACCAAAGATCAAACGAAATCGTAACTTTTAAAAGAAACCAACAAACTGGCTTGCTCACTGACACCAAAAAAAGAACGCAAATTTGTGCGCCTGTATGCCTATTATTTTCCCACATCAATTAAAATATCAATCTTATGAAAAAACCATTTTTAAGCGCCCTCATTTTACTTGCTTTTAGCGCTCTTAGCCATGCACAACTGATGGATGGTAAAAAAGCATTTACAAAAGCCGACACCTTAAGGGGAATGCTCACACCTTTGCGTACTTGTTACGACATCAATTACTACCATTTAGACGTAAAAATTGACCTAGAAAACAAAGGCGTAAGTGGCAGTAATACCTTTGAATTTACCGCTACACAAGATTTTACAAAATTACAATTCGACTTATTTGCCAATTTGGAAATAGATAAAATACTATACAAAGGCAAAAAAATACCTTTTACTAGAGAGTTTGGAGCTGTTTTTGTTACTTTTCCAAAAGCCATTCGCCAACATACAAAAGATAAATTTACCGTTTTTTATCACGGACTGCCTCAAATAGCCAACAATCCACCTTGGGATGGTGGTTTTATTTTCAAAAAAGATAAAGCTGGAAATCCTTTTGTTTCGGTAGCCTGTCAAGGTTTAGGCGCAAGTGTGTGGTGGCCTACCAAAGACCATCAAAGCGACGAAGTGGATAGTATGTTGGTGAGCATTACCGTACCCAAAGATTTACAAGCCGTAGCCAATGGGCGATTGAGAAACATCATGAACAAAAAAGAAGGGCAAAAGCAATACAATTGGTTTGTAAAAAATCCAATCAACAATTACAATATCGCTTTTTACATTGGAAAATACGCCCATTGGAGCGACAAATATGAAGGTGAAAAAGGTGCTTTAGATTTGGACTTTTGGTCTTTAGCCGAAGATAGCGCTCTAGCCAAACCACATTGGGATGCAGACACCAAGCCTATGCTAAAAGCTTTTGAACATTGGTTTGGCCCCTACCCTTTTTACGAAGATGGCTACAAATTGGTACAAGCACCTCATTTGGGCATGGAACATCAAAGTGCCATTGCCTATGGCAATCAATTTAAAAAAGGATATTTAGGTAGAGATATGTCGGGCACAGGAGCAGGGTTAAAATGGGATTACATCATCATTCACGAAACTGGACACGAATGGTTTGCCAACAACATCACCACCAAAGACATTGCCGATATGTGGGTTCACGAAGGTTTTACCACCTATTCGGAAGTTTTATTTACCGATTATACGCAAGGTAAAGAAGCAGGTGACAAATACCTAATTGGTTTGCGCAGAGGAATTGGCAACAAAAAAACAATTATCGGTACTTATGATGTAAATGAAGAAGGCTCTGGCGATATGTATCCAAAAGGTGCTAATTTAATCCATATCATCCGCCAACTGATAAATGATGATGAAAAATTTAGAAATTTACTTCGTGGATTAAACAAAACTTTTTATCACCAAACCACCACCACCCAAGCGGTAGAAGCCTACATCATTGCACAAACAGGATTGAAATTGGAAAAAATATTTGACCAATACTTACGAAATATAAAAATACCTGTGCTCGAATATAAAATCGTCAACAACGAGCTCAATTATCGTTGGGTAAGCGATGTCGCAGATTTTGATATGCCGATAAAAGTTTCGATAAAAGAAGGCGAATATTCGTTTATTTATCCAAGCAATGATTGGAAAAAAACTGATTTATCACCTAACATTACCGCAGAAAATTTCAAAATAGATCCTAATTTTTATGTACAAACGAAAAGGGTAGATTAGTCATGCAACATTTATTTAATTTAATTGTCTATTGACTGTATTTAAAAAAATAAGATTATGAAAAAACTAATTCACTACCTAACCTTTGCCTTCATGCTGTTTTCTTTACACGCTTTCGCAAATGAAAAAAAATCAAATTCAGAAGAGCGTGAAGTTCGCGACTTTCATGGCGTGACCTCTCATGGGGCATTAAATGTAATTATTCAAATGGGTAGCACCGAAAGCTGCCGATTAGAAGGCGATGCCGAAGCAATTGCTGATTTGATTGTTGAGGTAAAAAAAGGAGAACTAATTATCCGACCAAAAACAGAACGTTTATGGAGAAGTCAATTCAAAGACTCAAAAGTTACCGCTTACATTACCGCAAAACAATTGCACAATTTGGTATTAAGTGGTTCGGGAGATATGAAAGTTAAAGGCGAAATAAATGCCACTAAAATAAATGTTGTATTAAGTGGCTCTGGGACTATTGAGCTTGAGAAAGCAGTAGATGTGAAAGAGTCAAATGTTGTTCTAAGTGGCTCAGGGAATGTCTCATTGAATGGAAAAACCGACAAAGCTAAAATTGTATTAAGTGGTTCAGGAACATTTGAAGGAAATGATTTTTCAATTGAAAATCTATCCGTGGTAGCAAGTGGATCAGGTAGTGTAAATGTAATTGTAAATCAAAAAATTAGTGCAGTTATTAGCGGTTCAGCGGTAGTAAACTACAAAGGAGATGCAAAAGTTGAGCAAACAAAAATGGGTTCAGGCAGCGTTAATAAAATACAGTAAAACCTTTGAATATTTAAAAATAAGCCGATAATTTAGCTAAATTATCGGCTTATTTTTTGACAATCCTAAAAAAACTATCAATGATGCGTATTGGAAACGAAATATTATTTTTTTTAAGTGCTTTAGGTGCTTTTAATAGTACTATTTTGAGCGTATATTTTATATTTTTCAAAAAGAATAGAGCTATTTCTGATGTGTTTTTAGGAGGATTATTATTCGCATTGAGCATCCGAATTGGGAAATCGGTGTTTTTTTATTTCAATCCACAATTATCTAAAACCTACCTACAAATTGGGTTGTCTGCTTGTTTTTTAATCGGTCCTTTCTTGTATTTTTTTGTAAAATCTAAACTTCAAAAACTCAATTATTCTTTTGCAAAGTATAGCATCTTTTTTCTAATTGCACTTATTAGTGTTTTTGGAATACTTTTTCCTTATACAGAAAACACCGAATTGTGGAGAGGAATAATTTATAGAATAATCAATATTCAATGGCTTATTTTTATTTTATTATCCATTTATCACGCAAAATCTATTTTCAAAAAAACCATTACAAATCGATCTAAAATAAACCACGATGAAATTTGGATATTGTCTATTATTTGTAGCGTTTTGATTATTTGGCTTTCCTATTTTTTTGCTAAATACACTTCATATATTTCTGGATCTTTAAGTTTTTCATTTAGTTTTTATGTTTTGTTCGTTGTGCTTTATCGCATAAATAGTAAAAAATTGACGCTAGTAAAAGAAAAATACACAAACAAAATAGATGAAAAATTAGCAAAAGAAATGCAAGAAAAAATTAACCTGCTTTTTGGAACGAAAAAAAGCTATACAAACCCCAACCTAACTTTACCCATCTTAGCAAAAGAATTAACGGTTCGTCCTCATTTATTATCCCAATATATTAATGACAATTTGAACAAAAGTTTTTCTCAATTCATAAACGAATATAGAGTAGAGGAAGCAAAGAAATTATTAAAAAATAACGACCAACTAAAAATAGATGCCGTAGGAATGGAATGTGGATTTAATTCAAGCAGTACGTTTTATAGTACATTCAAAAAAATTACAGGCACAACACCAGCAAACTATCAAAAAAGCTAAATTCTACTCCTAGAATATACATTCGGACTTCTTTTTTATACATCAAGAATGATTTAAAACTCAAGCAAAGTACTTTTGTTTGAAAATTTAATTTAATCACTTAATTCAAAAAATTATGTCTAAAATCTTTTTTGTAATCGTATTTACATTCCAATCTCTATTCTCTTTTTCGCAATCGGAACAACCCTTAATAGAGAAATGCCTTCAAAATTATCTTGATGGAACCTCATACAACAACCCCGACACCATTCGCAAAGCTTTTTATCCCGAAGCTAATCTTTTTCTAAGTCACAAAGAAAAACCGCTATGGATAGTCCCTATTTCAGAATATGTCAAATGGTTTCAAAAAGGTGAGCCGGGAAAATTTAATGGACGATTGGGTAAAATTATTTCTATCGAATTTTATAATGATATCGCGATAGCCAAAGCCGAAATTATAATGCCTGAAAAAAAACAAGAATACATGGATATGTTTTTGCTAAAAAAAATTCAAGGAGAGTGGCAAATAATTAGCAAATCGGCGAGTAGTAAAATATCTAATAAATTAGGTAAAAAAATACTATTTATTGTATCCAATGCTCATTTTCATGGGAAATCTACTATTGCGACAGGGAACAGCTTTGCTGAAATTATTAATGCTTACCACACTTTTATAAGTGCTGGATACACTGTTGATTTTGTAAGTCCCGAAGGCGGAAGTATCCCTTTAGCTTATATTAACACTTCTGATTCCTTGCAGAAACAGTATTTATATAATCCAGATTTTATGTATGCTGTTGGACACACCTTGAACCCTAAAAACATTGACTACAAAAATTACAAAGCGGTACATTATATCGGTGGCGGTAGTGCTATGTATGATGTTCCGGAAAACGAAGATATTCAACGAATTGCTTTACAGGTGTATGAAGAAAATAACGGAATAATCTCTTCGGTGTGCCACGGAACGGCGGGAATTGTTAATTTAAAAACCAAGGATGGAAAGTATTTGGTTCATGGAAAGAAAATAAGTGGCTATCCCGAATCATTTGAAAAAAAGGATAGCGAATATTTTAAACAATTTCCATTCTTAATTCAGAAAACAATCGAAGAAAGGGGTGGAAATTTTAAGCATTCCGCACAAGATGTTCCACATGTGGAAACAGACGGCAGAGTGATTACTGGTCAAAATTACCAATCCTCTAGTGGTGTTGCACAAAAAATAATCGCATTTATTGAACATAATGAGTAATTTATAGCAACCATATTTTAACCTCAAACTGTCCCTAGCGTTCCGCAAGCTCGCCTACGGACTTCCACCACGAAAAGAGGCAAATACACAAAAGGGCTTTTCGAAATCGAAAAGCCCTTAAAATTTCAAAAAACAATTTCAAAAACAATTTTGAATAAAATAATTACGTATTTTTGAATAAAATCATATCATTATGGATTTACAAACGCGAAAATTAGAGATTATAAAACATTTTTTAAATCTTCAAAACGAGGATATGATTGCTCGTGTTGAAAATTTACTAAAAAATGACCCTGAATTTTTCAAAAATAAATCTCTTGAACCTTTTACAGTGGATGAATTCAACACCAGAATTAACAAATCTCTTTCCGACTCTAAAAAAGACAATGGAATTGAAATAAATGCTTTGATTCAAGAAATTGAAAAATGGGACTAGTCATATTTTGGACAAATTTTGCTAAAAATGAACTTAAAAACATTTACAAATACCACCAAAAATTTGCTTCAACAAGTATTGCAAAAAAGCTGGTATCAGAATTAGCCATTCAAACTAAAAGTCTATTCAATCTACCTGAAATAGGACAAATTGAAGTGCTATTAAAAAGTAAGCCGCAAAAATTCAGATATTTAATTCACAAAAATTACAAAATTATTTATTGGACAAACATCAAAAAAAATCGAATTGAAATTGTTAATATTTTTGATTGCAGACAAAACCCAATTAAAATTACTCGAAATAAATAAACTATCTCTAGCGTTCCGCAAGTTCGCCTACGGACTTCCACCAAAAAAAGAGGTTATAACACACAAAAGGGCTTTTCGAAATCGAAAAGCCCTTTTTAAAACCTATTTAAACGCAATTTAAACCATTGCTTTACGCACCAAATATTCCGCTATTTGTACTGCGTTAGTAGCTGCTCCTTTGCGCAAATTATCTGCTACAATCCACATGTTGATGGTATTGGCCTGTGATTCGTCTCTACGAATACGACCCACAAAAACCTCATCTTTTTGATGTGCATCTTTAGGCATCGGGTATTTTAAATTTGTGGGATCATCTACCACCACAATACCTTCTGTTTTCGCTAATAAAGCACGAACTTCCGCCACATCAAAATCTTTCTTAAATTCTATATTTACCGACTCCGAGTGTCCTCCCATTACAGGAATACGCACCGTAGTTGCCGTTACAGCAATGCTATCGTCGCCCATAATTTTTTGGGTTTCTTTAATCATTTTCATCTCCTCTTTGGTATAGCCATTCTCCACAAAGACATCAATTTGAGGAATTACGTTCAAGTCAATTTGATAAGGATAAGCCATCTCGCCATCATGAATACCTTTGCGCTCGTTCATCATTTGTGTCACCGCTTTTACACCTGTTCCTGTTACCGACTGATAAGTAGAAACCACCACACGTTTAATGCCATACACTTGGTGCAAAGGCTTCAAAGCCACCACCATTTGAATGGTTGAGCAATTTGGGTTGGCGATAATTTTATCGTTTACCGTCAACACATCTGCATTTACCTCTGGAACCACTAATTTTTTAGTCTCATCCATTCTCCATGCCGACGAATTGTCAATCACCGTAGTACCCACCTCCGCAAAGCGAGGCGCATGTGCCAAAGAAGTTCCTCCTCCTGCCGAAAACAAAGCAACATTTGGACGCATCGCAATCGCAGTATCCATGCTAACAATTGGATACTGCTTACCCTTAAACGAAATCATCTTACCAACACTCTTTTCAGATGCCACAGGGATTAACTCGGTTAACGGAAAATTGCGCTCTTCCAATACTTTTAACATTTCGGTGCCTACCAAGCCGGTGGCACCCACTACTGCTACTTTCATTTTGATTTTTAATTTTAATTTATGTAAATTCAAATATGAGAAAAATTGTTTTTGTTTTATGCTTTTTATTTGCAAAATGTTGTTTTTCACAATTAAACGACAATTTTTCAGATGCCGATTTCGTTCAAAATCCTATTTGGTTGGGTAATACTTCCTTTTTTACCATTAATGCTAATCAACAACTCCAATCGGGAAACAGCTCTGTAGCGCAAACCATTTACTTATCCACCGAAAATCAACAAACCACAAATGCGCAATGGACATTTTTTGTTCAACTCAATTTCGACCCCTCAACGAGCAATTTGACACGCATTTACCTTGCGTCTAATCAACAAGACCTAACTAGCGCTTTAAATGGTTATTTTATCCAAATTGGCGAAAATGGCGCTACCGACAGTTTTGATTTATTCAAACAAACTGGAACGAGTATTGTGAAAATTATTGATGGCGCTGCTAAAACGCGTGCAAATGCCAATGTTTTAAATGCAAACATCAAAGTAACAAGGGACGACACCGGAAAATGGGAACTTTACACCGATAACACGGGAGGGACAAACTACGTTCTCGAAGGCACCAGCACCGACAACACCCACCTTAGCGCCAATTGGTTTGGCGTATATTGCAAATACACCGCAACCCGATCCAATGGATTTATTTTCGATAATTTCAGCATCACAGAATTGGTCAGCGACACCACTCCGCCAACGCTAACCAATGCCAAAGCAATAGATGAAACTCATGTTGAAGTTACATTTTCAGAAGCATTAGACCTTAATTCTGCTTTGCTAACCAACAATTACAGCCTAACAAATTCCGTAGAAAAGCCGATAGAAATAAAAACCACCAGCCTACCCAATGTGTTTGTGCTTCGTTTTCAAAATGCGCTCAACAGTGGCAATTATACGTTAGAAGTAAACCAAGTGAGCGATAAGAAATTAAATCCAATTCTCCCAAATAACCGTGTTTCTTTTTTTTATCTACAACCCTACACCGCCCAAAAAGGCGACGTCATCATCAACGAAATATTCGCCGACCCTTCGCCTGTAATTGGCTTACCTGCTAGCGAATTTGTAGAATTATGGAACACTACCGACAAATTTATTTCATTAAAAAATTGGAAATATAGCGACCAAAGTACCGCCTATACTTTTGCTGAGGTGATTTTAGAACCCAAACAATTGCTTGTTTTATGCCCTGTGGCGGATGTAAATTTATACAACTCTTTTGGCAAAACATTGGGATTATCGTCTTGGCCTAGCCTCAACAACGACAAAGATGTATTGACCCTCAGCAATCCTCAATCTGAGGTCATTGACCAAGTGTCTTATGTGGATACTTGGTACAAAGACAGCAGCAAAAAATTAGGTGGCTACACTTTGGAGCTCATCAATCCAAAAAGTAAATGTGGGGGCGTTCAAAATTGGGCAGCAAGCAAAGCGCCTTTAGGCGGAACGCCCGCAACACAAAACTCGATTTACCTAGAAAACCAAAACACTGAAAAATTAAGCCTTAGCCAAACACAATACATCGACAGTAAAACCATTCAGCTACATTTTAACCAATCTATCGACAGCAGTACCGCAAATGTGTTGAACAATTTTACACTAAAACCTCATTTGGGAGCGCCTAGTTTGGTACAGATAGACGAAAATGATTTATCGCTAATTACCCTCAAATGGAACTCCGAAATGCAAACCAATACCCAATACCAACTCGAAATAAAAAACATAGCCAATTGCGAAGGTGAATTGATGGAAACTGTTGTCAAACCCTTTTTTAGGATTGATTTCTACTCCGCCCAAAAAGGCGACGTCATCATCAACGAAATATTCGCCGACCCTTCGCCTGTAATTGGCTTACCTGCTAGCGAA
>JAIEMU010000046.1 GCA_019751895.1 Sphingobacteriaceae bacterium
GGTAAAACCAGTGCCAAAAGACATTGTGGAGGTATTGAAGCACGAAACACGCTACATTTCTTTTTCCACAAAGCAAAAAGTTAGCATTCGCAATCGCTATAAAAGTCCACAAAGTTTGGGTTTGGATAGATGGGCAAAGGTAATTGCAGCACATCAATTATATCCCCATCAAAATTGTTTGTTGATAGATGCGGGCACTTGCCTCACTTACGATGTGCTAACGGCAAGCAGCGAGTACTTTGGTGGAAGTATAAGTTTGGGGATAGCGATGCGTTTGAAAGCGTTAAACCATTATACATCGGCTTTGCCTTTGGTAGATAGACCCCAAAAAGGGAAGAAGATACCGAAAGGAACAAATACTGAAAACGCAATTTTGAATGGTGTTTTGCAAGGTTTTCTGCATGAGGTAAGGGGGGTTATTGCAGAAACAAACGAGCAATATCCACAATGTAAAATATTGATTACAGGTGGCGACTCGGATTTTTTGCGTAAAGAATTAAAAAAAAATACATTTGCTTCGCAAATTGATTATAATAAATATTTGGTTTTAAAAGGATTAAATGAAGTTATTAAACTTACCTATGTATAAAAAAATTATCGGCTTGGTCAGCTTATTTGTTTGGCTAGGTGTGCAGACAAATGCGCAAATTACCATTCAATCGCCGTATTCAAAATTTGGTATCGGAAATTTAAAAGCACAACCTAGTGCACAAACCCGTGCCATTGGTGGTTTGGCTACCGCAATTGGTTCCTTAACTACGTATAGTTCTGTAATTAACATGCAAAATCCAGCGTCTTATGTGGGTTTGTATAGTACTACGGTTGATGTGGGTGCTATTGCCAATTTTACCACTTTAGCGCAAAATGGGCATCCTGCCGAAAAAAGTTTTACAGGAAATTTCAGCCATTTAGCATTGGGTTTCAATACCAGCAAAAAATCGGGATTAAGTTTTGGCTTGGTTCCTTATTCGGAGTTGGGTTATGATATTAAAAATAGCATAAAAATTGACACCATGAATGTAGATCAGATTTATCGTGGCGAAGGCGGTTTGTCGAAAGCTTACATGGGTTTTGGGCATCGCATTGGTGAAAAATTAAGCGTAGGTTTGAATGTTGAGTATGTGTTTGGTAACTTGTTGTCCACCAAGTCGGTTGAGTTTCCAGCAGACCGCAATGTAATCAGTTCTCGCATGCAGCAAAAAAATAGTGTGGGTGGTTTAACACTTTCTTATGGTGCGCAATATGCAACCAAATGGCGCAAAACAACCGTAACTTTTGGTTATTCAGGATCGATGCCTACCAATATTAATTCAAAATCGACTGAAATTTTAACACAATATGCAAGAGATTCGGGCGGAAATGAAAGCTCGGCTTTGGATACTTTACAGAACATTCAAAAAGATAAAGTAGCTTTTAAAATACCAATGACACATAATTTTGGTGTTGTTTTTCACCAAGATAATAAATGGATGTTGGGAGCGGATTTGAGAACAGGAAACTGGTCGAAATATTCGGTAGGTGGACAAAATCAAGGTTTGCAAGACAGTTGGGGCTTGTCGTTGGGTGGTCAAATTATTCCCGACATCACCTCAATAGGTAGTTATTTTAACCGTGTTGAATACAGAGCGGGGTTTATGTACGACAAAACCTATGTACGTTTCAACAATCAAGATATTAAACAAATGGCCTTCACTGTTGGTTTAGGTTTGCCTTTGGCGTCCAATCGTTTTTCGTTTTATAAAATGAACATAGCAGCCGAATTTGGCAATAAGGGTTCTTTGACCAATAATTTGATTAAAGAAAATTATGTGAATATTCATTTTGGCATCACTTTAAACGATACTTGGTTTAGAAGATACAAATTTGACTAAATGTTGAAATCAAAAAAGCATTTGATTTTTGTTTTTTTTGTCGCTTTAAGCGCCTGCAATAGCGATGATTTTAAACAAGCCGCTACGATAAAAGTGAGTAAGGAAGCGTTGAGTGTCGACCGTTCCTATGATGTAGATGTAGTTTATAGCGACTCGGCAGTGGTGAAAGCCAAAGGCAAAGCGCCAATATTGGATAAAATAACACCAAAAACGGGCATGCCTTATCAAGAAATGCCGAAAGGTGTTTTTATTGAATTTTATGACGCCAATCTTCAGGTTACAGGTTCACTTTCTTCGGGCTATGCTTTGAAAAAAGAAAATGAAAGACAAACCGTTTTTAGAAAAAATGTAATTCTTAAAGGACCCAAAGGGAGTTATCAAACCGAAGAATTAATTTGGGACGAAAACACAAGAATGTACAGTTCGCCAAGTGGCACTTTTACTCAAATAGATGGCACAAGCCTATCAGGTAGTAATTTTTCGGCAGATCAAAAGTTTACCAACATACACATGAACAATGGAAATGGGGTAGGTTTTTTGAAAAATGGAATCGAATAAATTATAAAATTAACCTTTTTTAATTAAAGTACTTTTTTTTTGTCAAAATTTGTATCTTGCGCACTTTAAAAAAATAAAAGAATATGGGAATAATGACATTTTTACGCGAGCGTGCCGGCTATATATTGGTAGGTACAATCGGTTTTTCAATCGTTGCATTTTTAGTGGGCGATGCAATCAGCGTAGGCTCTCCGTTTTGGGCTGATTCACAAAGAGTAGTAGGTACAATTGATGGAGTAGATGTTAAAATCGAAGACTTTAGTCCTAAAGTAGAAGAGAATTTAAACAGATTGAAACAACAATACGGCATGGCAAACGGTGCACAATTGCAATCGATGGCCGTGGATAATGCATGGAATGCAGAAATGTCGAATATTCTTTTGAAGAAAGAATATGAAAGATTAGGATTGACCATTTCAGGTGATGAATTATTTGATTTGCTTCAAGGCGAAAATCCAAGTCCGATTATTGTTCAGTATTTTGGCAACAAACAAACCGGTCAAATTGATAGAGCAACCATTATCAATTCATTGAAAGAGCAAACTAAAAATGCTGAATTGAAAAAACAATGGGACATGTTGAAAGACCAAATCGAAAAAGAAGCTTTGCAAAACAAATACAGCAACTTGGTTCGTAATTCGGTTTACGTTACGTCTTTAGAAGCCAATGATGAGCACATCAACAGAAATAAATTGGCGAATTTTAAATATGTAGCTTTAGATTATAGCAGTGTAGCGGACAACAGCATCAAGTTAACGGATGAAGATTATTCAGATTATTATGCTAAAAACAAAAAACGTTTTGAAAACCCTGTTGAAACTAGATCTTTTAACTTTGTTTCTTTTCCTTTAAAAGCTTCAAAAGAAGATTCTTTAGCGATTAAACAAAACATAGAGAAATTGGCGTTGGATTTTAAAACCACTAAAAACGATTCGTTGTTTGCTGCGGTAAATTCGGATGTACAAGTTCCTTATGCTTACTTAGCCAAATCAAACCTGCCTTCAGGTCTTGATTCAGTAGTGTTCAACTATCCTGCGGGTAGTTATTATGGACCTAAATTGATTGGCAATTCGTACCGATTGATTAAAATTGTAGGTGCTCGTATCTCTCCAGATTCGGTAAAAGCAAGTCATATATTATTAGACCCAGCCAAAATGGGTGGATTAGATAAAGCTAAAAAAACTGCCGATTCATTAAAAGCGGTTGTTTTAGGCGGTGGCGATTTTGCACAATTGGCAAGTATTTATGGAACGGATGGCACCAAAGAAAAAGGAGGTTCATTGGGTACTTTTGGTCGTGGAAACATGGTTGCTGAATTTGAAGACGCTGCTTTTGGAGGTAGAATAGGAGAAATTAAAATCGTAACGACTCAATTTGGGGTACATCTTATTAAAATTGAAAATCAAAAAGGATCGTCAAAAGTGGTGAAATTAGCTTACATAGAAAAAGCAATTGCACCAAGCACCAAAACACAAACTGCGGCTTATCGTTTGGCACAATCTTTTTTCACAGATTTGAAGCCTGAAAGCTTTAATTCAGCTGCAAAAAGCAAAGGTTTGACCGTAGCTTTAGCCGAGAACGTAAGTTCAAGCCAAGGATATGTACAAGGAATGTTAAATCCTCGTCAGTTGATTCGTGAAGGATACGAAGCCAAACAAGGTGAAGTATTGCCTCAGGTATATCAAATGGACGATAGTTATGTAGTAGCTCGATTGATTTCGATTAAACCAAAAGGAACTCTAGCATTAGAGGAGGTTAAAAAAGACATCGAACCGATGGTGCGCAATGCTGCAAAAGCAAAAATTTTGGTAGAGAAATTAAACAATGCCTTAAAAGGAACTAACGATTTGAACGCTGTGGCGCAAAAATTAGGTAAAGTAGTTACGCCAGTTCAAAATGTGGTATTTGCAAATCCAATTATTCCAGGATTGGCACAAGAAAACAAAGTAGTAGGCGCCGTGTTTGGAAGTCAACCAAACAAAGTTTCTGCAGCTATTGAAGGACAGAGCGGTGTGTTTGCAATTAGTGTAGATGGATTTTTAAATCCTTCAGCAGCAAATGTAGCTAGTCAAAAACAAATGATGGTGTCGAGTTCAATTCAAAAAACATTGAACGCCACTTTTCAAGCTTTGCAAGATAAGAGTGCGATAAAAGACAATAGAGTTAAATTCTATTAGTATTTTTAATTAGTTTTGTAGCCGTGTAGCCTTTTTAATAAGGTTACACGGTTTTTTATTTTTTATAGCATGGAAATTCAAGAAAACTTTGTGAATAAAGTAGCATCAAGCGGTTTAATAACCTTAAATCTTGAAGACTACTACGATAAAAACGAACGTGTAGTTTATGATTTGAAAGATAACCTTTTTAAAGGTTTGATTTTGAAAGAGCAGGATTTTAGGGCTTTTGTAAAAGATAACGATTGGAAAGCCTATGCGGGTAAAAATGTAGCTATTGTGTGCAGCGCAGATGCTATTGTGCCTACTTGGGCCTACATGTTGTTGGCAACCAAGCTAAAACCTTATGTCAATGAATTGGTGTTTGGTGGTTTGGAGGCTTTAGAAGCGGTGCTGTTTACCAAAAAGCTAGCCACTTTAGATTTGGCGCAATATGCCGACCAAAGGGTGGTTGTAAAAGGTTGTGCCGATTTTGATGTACCCATCGCAGCTTATGTTGAAATTTCAAACTTGCTGTTGCCTGTTGTAAAAAGCATTATGTATGGCGAACCTTGCTCTACGGTGCCAATTTTTAAAAGAAAAGATTAACAATTATTACCTAATTTTAAAACAATCAAGATGAAAAAAATAATTTTATTAGTTGGGATTTTTCTTGTCAATTTTCATGTTTTGGCGCAAGATTTGAAATTAAAAAAAGAAGTGGTTTTTCAGGAAGGAGAGGTTTTAACCTATAAGTTGAAATATGGTTTTATCACCGCGGGGGAAGGGAAAATCAAAATTTTACCATCCGATTTGATGTTTGACACCAAACCTACTTATCGCATTTCGGTTGATGTGCGTACTTCAGGGACTTTTGATATTTTTTATAAAATCCGTGACCACTACGATTCGTATGTAGATAGACAAAATTTAACCCCTTATTTTTATCAAGAAAACATTAGAGAGGGAAGGTATCAAAGACAAGATAAAGCTCGTTTTTATCAAGATACTAAAAAAGTAGTTTCCAATCGTGGAAATTTTGATACCGAAACCAATCAAACTTTCGATTTGGTATCAACCTATTATTTTGCAAGAAATTTAGACTTGTCGAAAACCAAAATTGGGGATAGAATTAAATTCAACTATTTCTTAGGAGATGCCATCTCAACCTTGCAAATTGAATATGTAGGTAGAGAGGTTATAGAAACCAAAATTGGCAAATTAAAATGCTTGAAATTCATTCCCTCAATCAATCCTGGAAGGGTGTTTAAAAAAGATAGTAAAATGTTTCTTTGGGTAACAGACGATGAAAACAGAATTCCTGTAAAGGCAGAAGTGGAAATTTTAGTAGGTTCTGTAAAATTAGAAATTGACGCTGTGAATGGACTGAAACATCCTTTATCTGTACAAGAAAATTAAAATATGATAGAAATTCAAGGTGTGCTGGTGCATGAAGATGTGGTGAGCGAAAATTTTGTTTGTAACCTCAATAAGTGTAAAGGCATTTGCTGTATTGAAGGTGATTCGGGTGCGCCATTGGAGGCTTCAGAAGTAAATATTTTGCAAGAAATTTACCCAAAAATAAAACATTTGCTTTCTGAAAAAGGAATTACGGCGATTGAAGAGCAAGGCACTTCGGTAGTAGATAGCGATGGCGATTTGACCACGCCTTGTGTAGATACCAATAAAGAATGTGCTTATGTAACTTTTGAAAATGGAATTACCAAATGTGGAATTGAAAAAGCCTACGAGCAAGGTTTGGTAGCTTGGAAAAAACCCATTTCTTGCCATCTTTATCCCATCCGCATTACGGCATATCCCCAGTTTGATGTGTTGAATTACGACAGATGGCACATTTGTAAAGATGCTTGTTCATTTGGCAGAGAATTAAAAGTACCTGTGTATCAGTTTTTAAAAGAACCATTGATAAGAAAATATGGAGCGGAATGGTACACAGAATTAGAAAATACCGTTAAAACAATTTAAATACAAAATATTTTGAAAGGAATAATTTTAGCAGGTGGCAGTGGCACAAGGTTGCACCCACTTACCTTGGTAATGAGTAAACAAATGATGCCTGTTTACGACAAGCCGATGATTTACTATCCTTTGTCAACCTTAATGTTGGCGGGAATTAAAGAAATTTTAATTATTTCTACCCCCCACGATTTGCCTAATTTCGAGAAATTACTTGGAGATGGAAGTCGTTTGGGTTGTAAATTTAGTTATGCTGTACAACACGAACCCAATGGATTGGCGCAAGCCTTTGTAATTGGCGCCGATTTTATTGGCAACGATAGCGTGGCCTTGGTGTTGGGCGATAATATTTTTTATGGTGATGGAATGGCAAAATTATTACAAGCAAGCAGTAAGCCCGAAGGAGGAGTGGTGTTTGCCTATCCTGTTTCTGATCCTGAACGTTATGGGGTAGTAGAATTTGATGCGCAAAAAAATGCAATTTCGATAGAAGAAAAACCTGAACAACCCAAATCAGATTATGCAGTGCCTGGACTTTATTTTTACGACAATTCGGTAGTAGAAATTGCTAAAAATATACAGCCCTCTGCCCGTGGAGAATATGAAATTACGGATGTAAATAAAGTGTATTTAGCACAAGGTAAACTCAAAGTAGGGGTTTTGAGTAGAGGAACCGCTTGGTTAGATACAGGAACTTTTGCGTCTTTGATGCAGGCAGGTCAGTTTGTGCAAATCATTGAAGAACGACAAGGTTTGAAAATTGGTTGCATTGAAGAGGTTGCTTTTAGAATGGGGTTTATTGATGCAGCACAATTGAAAAACATTGCCAATCCACTTGTTAAAAGCGGTTATGGCACGTATTTGTTAAGGTTGATTAAATAATCCTTTTGGGAATTTATATGTAGGTTTTTGACCTCGTTTTTATAAAATAATGCTACATTTGTAGCTAAAACATAATTTTTTAAAAACAATGAAGGTAGCTTTAGTAACTGGTGTAACTGGACAAGATGGTGCGTATTTAGCAGAATTTTTGTTGAAAAAAGGATATTTTGTGCATGGGGTGAAACGCCGTTCATCGAGTTTCAATACCGAAAGAATTGATCATCTCTATCAAGACCAACACGAAGGAACTTCAAATTTTAAATTACATTATGGCGATTTAACAGATTCTACCAATTTAATTCGCATCATTCAAGAAACGCAACCGGATGAAATTTACAACCTAGCGGCGATGAGCCATGTAAAAGTAAGTTTCGATACACCAGAATATACGGCAAATGCCGATGGTATAGGTACTTTACGTTTGCTAGAAGCACTAAGGATTTTAAATTTAGCAAAAAAAACAAAGTTATATCAAGCCTCTACTTCTGAATTGTATGGCTTGGTACAGGCGGTGCCACAAAGCGAAACCACGCCATTTTATCCTCGCTCACCTTATGCGGTAGCCAAAATTTATGGCTATTGGATAACGGTTAATTATCGTGAAGCCTACAATATGTTTGCTTGTAATGGTATTCTGTTTAACCACGAAAGCCCTTTAAGAGGCGAAACTTTTGTGACTCGAAAAATTACACAAGCAGCAGCTAAAATTGTATTGGGCTTGCAAAAATGTCTGTACTTAGGTAATCTTTCTGCGCAACGTGACTGGGGGCATGCCAAAGATTATATCGAAGCCATGTGGCTGATTTTGCAACAAGAAAAAGCCGAAGATTATGTAATTGCCACAGGGGTAACCACCACGGTAAGAGAATTTGTGAAAATGACTTTCGCTGAATTGGGAATTACCATTGAATTTAGTGGAAAAGATGCCAACGAAATAGGTGTAATTATTGATGTAGATGACCAAAAAGTAAAAGAATTAGGCTTGGTAGCCGACGGTTTGAAATTGGGCACTACGGTAGTTAGAGTAGATGAGGAATATTATAGACCTACTGAAGTAGATTTACTTTTGGGCGACCCTACCAAAGCTAAAACACAATTAGGTTGGAAACCAAAATACGATTTAGAAGCTTTAGTAAAAGAAATGACACATGCAGATTTAAAACTCATGAAAAAAGAAGAATACCTTAAAAAAGGTGGTTTTAAAGTCGTTTCACATTTTGACAATCAAATTTAAATTCAAACAAATCTTAGCATGTTTAAAAAAATCATTTTTGTTTTCGTACTTTTTTTTAGTGTTTCGTTTGCTTTTGCGCAAGACATCACCCAAGTAAACGTAGATCAATTAACAGATGAGCAAATAAAAAATTATTTGACACAAGCGCAGGCTGCGGGCGTGCAAGTAGATCAAATTGAAAGTTTAGCAATTGCCAAAGGAATGGCGCCTTCGGAAGCACAAAAACTAGTAGAAAGAATTAATAAACTTAATGGAGGCATGAGTACTGCTACGCTTTCTGAATCAGGACTGATCAATAAAAACGAAGTTATCAGAATCGTAAATCCTGATGAATCGAAAATACAGCATACCCCACAGGTTGAAAAACCTAAAGCAATAGCTACTAAATTAAACGTTTTTGGTGCGGCACTTTTTGAAAATAGCGCTATTACCTTTGAACCAAATTTGCGTTTAGCAACGCCATTAAATTATCAAATAGGTGCTCAGGACCAGTTGCTAATTTCTGTAACAGGGAATTCATCGGTTGAATGGCAACCTAAAGTGTCGCCAGAAGGCAATATCAATATTCCAACCGTTGGTTTTGTAAGTGTAAACGGATTAACCATTGAGCAGGCTACGGCAAGAATTAAAGCCAAGCTGATTGCTAACAAATATGCCATTGGTAATGGAACAAATTTGGCGGTAAACTTAGGTCAAGTAAAAAGCATTAAAGTAACGATTACGGGCAATGGCGCAAAAAAACCAGGCACTTATACTTTGAGCTCTTTGGCTACAGTTTTTAATGCTTTGTATGTGTCGGGAGGGCCGAGCGACAATGGCTCGTTTAGAAACATTGAGTTGATTAGAAACAACAAAGTAATTAGAAAATTAGACGCTTATAATTTTCTGACCAAAGGCATTCAAGAAGACAATATAACCCTTAGAGATCAAGATGTAATCAACATTCCTACCTACAGCAAACGTGTGGTTTTAAATGGACAAGTAAAACAACCAGCTATTTTTGAAGTCGTTCCATCCGATCGATTAAAAGACGTAATTAATTATGCAGGAGGTTTTACCAATTATGCTTATACCGATCGAATAAAAGTATTGCAGGTAACAGGCAAAGAACGTAAAATAGCAGATTTAGAAAGCGCAGCTTTTAACACCTACCAACCGCAACGTGGGGATGAATTTTTTGTAGATTCGATTTTGGAACGTTATGTCAATCGTGTGATTATTCAAGGAGCGGTGTTTAGACCAGGAGAGTTTCAGCTTTCAGAAGGATTAACGCTTTCTCAATTGATAAAAAAAGCAGATGGCTTAAAAGAGGATGCTTTTACGGCTCGTGGAAGTATTACAAGATTGAAAACAGACAACACCACCGAATTGATTTCCTTTGATTTGGCTGCGGTTTTGAATGGTCAACAAGAAGATGTGAAATTGCAAAGAGAAGATATTGTGGTGATTTCGTCCTTGTTTGATTTGAAAGATAGATACAAAGTAACCATTAGTGGAGAGGTGAGGACACCGGGTAGTTTTTATTTTGCATCGCAAATGAGCCTTGAGGATTTGATTTTAAAATCAGGTGGTTTTATGGAAGGGGCGAGCGCTAAACGCATTGAGATATCAAGAAGAGTGAAAAAAGAAGATGCAACGGCAAATAACAATATCATTGCCGAAATTTTCACCATTGATGTAGAAAATGATTTGGCAAGCAAAGGCGCAAGCTTCAAATTACAACCCTTTGATAGGGTAATGGTGCGAAGCCAACCTGGTTACGAAAAACAACGCATGGTGAAAATTGAGGGAGAAGTTCTTTTCCCTGGTTATTATGCTTTGCAAAGTAAAGACGAAAAATTATCGGAATTGATAGAAAGAGCAGGCGGATTAACCAATTTTGCGGATGCAACAGGTGGTTCGTTAAAAAGACCAGGTGCAAGTCAAGAAAGTGAAGATAAATTTAGCCAAGCTGAAATTGAAAGAGAAAATCTTGAAAAACAACAAAAGCTAGTAGCCTCTACCCTTGAAGCCAGTAAAGAAGTGTTGAAAAACCCTGCTGAATTGGATAAAATGGCGCATCAAAATGTTTTTGTAGATATCAATTTAGTGAAAATTCTAAAGCACCCCAATTCTAAATGGGATGTAATTATGGAAGAAGGAGATGTGTTGAGAGTACCAAAATTATTACAAGTGGTAAAAATCAATGGAGAGGTGCTGTATCCAACCGCTAGGTTATACAACAAAGGAACCAGCTTTAGAGGTTACATACGCCAAGCAGGAGGATATACACAAAGCGCTTTAAAAAGAGGATACATCATTTACTCGAACGGTTCGGTGCGCAGTGTTAAAAAATTCTTAGGTTTTAGCTTCTACCCGAAAGTGAAACCAGGGGCAGAAATTATCATCCCGAAAGCAAAAGATAAAAAACCAATGTCGCCACAAGAGGTTTTAACTTTAACAACAGGTGTAGCATCGTTTGCAACCATTATTATTGGACTTTTAAATTTAATTAAATAAAAAAATGAGTTTAGAAAACAATCAAGCTACCGACGAAATAAGTTTAAAAGAACTGATTTTGAAAAGCCAAGAGTGGTTTCGTTTTTTAGTATCCAAATGGAAAATTATTCTGATTTGTGGTTTTTTTGGCGGGCTTGTGGGTTTAACTATTGCTTGGTTAGATAAACCAATTTATACCGCTACTACTTCGTTTGTTTTGGAAGATGCTGCAGGTGGTAGTGGAGGCTTAGGTTCGTTATCAGGCTTAGCATCTATTGCAGGGCTAGATTTAGGAGGGAAAAGTGGCGGCTTATTTCAAGGAGATAATCTTTTGGAGTTTTACAAATCTAGGTTGATGATTGTAAAAACTTTGTTGACGGAAGTAAATTTTGAGGGCAAAAAACAATTATTGATTGAACGGTACATAGAAAAAAATGAATTGAGAGAACAGTGGGAAGATAAACCAAAATTAAAAAACATACAATTTAGAGATACGGTTTTTTCAAGAACGCAAGATAGTGTGCTGAGTGAAATTGTGAAGATGATAACTAAAGAAGACTTAGAAGTAATTAAAAAAGATAAAAAATTAAGCATTATTACTGCGAAAATGAGGTCTAAGGACGAATTTTTTGCTAAAACTTTTAACGAAAAAATTGTTGCTAATGTAAATGATTTTTATGTGAAGACTCGAACCAAAAAATCGATAGACAATGTAAAAATATTACAAGAAAAAACAGACTCGGTTCGTGCCGTAATGAATGGCGCCATTGTAAAGGTAGCGAGTGTAGTCGATCGTACACCGAATTTAAACACTACCCGTATGTCGCAACGTACGGCGCCTTCACAGCGTTCTCAATTTACCATTGAAACGAACAAAGCCATGTTATCGCAATTGATTCAAAATTTAGAATTAGCCAAGGTAAGTTTACTAAAAGAATCTCCTTTAATTCAAATTATTGATGAGCCTGTTTATCCTTTAGAAAAGAAAAAAAGCAGTCGTTTGATTGGCCTTATATTAGGTGGTTTTTTAGGTGGTTTTTTAGCTTGTTTGGTAATTCTTATGCGTAAAGTTTTCAGCAATGTATTAGGGGCTGCTTAATTTAAAAACTAACAGACAACATAGGTGAAAAAAAAATTTTTGAATTTCACAAAATGAAAAATTACACTTTAAAAGTTCAAGATATTCGTAAAGAAACAGAAGACACTATAACGCTATGTTTTAAACAACCGGGATTAAAAAAAATAAAATACCAAGCAGGCCAGTATATAACACTTTCTTGTCGAATTAATAATAGAAAGTACAATCGACCTTATTCTTTTTCTTCATCTCCGCTATCTGAAAGTTTTTTAGAAATTACAATTAAACGTGTTCCGAATGGCCTTTTTTCAAATTATATACATGACACAGTGAAAATTGGTGATGCAATAGAAATAATGGAGCCTATGGGTGATTTTGTTTTTACGCCTACCGATAATGTTACAACTTTGTTTTTTTGGGGAGTGGGAAGTGGTATTACACCTTTAATTTCCATAATTAAAGAAGTTTTAATTTCAAATAAACATTTAAATGTTGTTTTAACTTATGGCAACAAAAACCCAGAAACGACTATTTTTTTGGACATATTAAATAATTTACAAAAACAGTACGCTTCTCAATTTAAAGTTTTTTATTTCTATTCTCAATGCAAAATTATTGAATCGAAACAAACTAATAGTCACTACGGTAGAATAAGCAATGAATTTATCACTACTTTAGTTCAAGATATTAATATTACAGCTACAAATCATTTTATTTGTGGGCCTTTAGCACTTAAAAACACACTTAAAGATATTTTATTGGCTTTAAACTGTCCTGAAAGCAATATATTTTCTGAGGATTTTGAGTTGGTAAAAAATCCTAAAGATTTTGAGGATATTGTGTCACAAAATGTACAATTACTATACAAAGGTGTAACCAGCCAAGTTTTGGTGCCAAAAGGAAAAAGTGTTTTAGAAGCAGCTTTGGATACAGGGCTAGAGTTGCCCTATTCTTGTCAAACGGGTAATTGTGACACATGTAAAGGTAAATTACATAAAGGTACATTACGTATGATAGGATTATCGAAAAATCGTGACGACTTAAATAATAATGAATTTTTATTGTGTTGTAGTCATCCTTTGTCTGATAATGTTTTGATAGAAATTTAGATTTAAAATTTTAAATATGAAAGTAGTAATTTTTGCAGGTGGTTTTGGTACTCGATTGATGGAAGAAACTGAAGCTAGACCTAAACCAATGGTGGAAATAGGAGGCAAACCTATTTTATGGCATGTTTTGAAAATGTACGAACATTATGGTTACAATGACTTTGTGATTTGCTTGGGTTATAAAGCTACTTTTATTAAAGAATACTTTTATAATTATTATTTACACAATTCGGACGTAACTATTGAATTGGCGAACAATAAAGTAGAAGTGCATTATTCCGAATCAGAATCGTTTAAAGTTACTTTAATAGACACGGGTTTAAATACCAATACTGCTGGAAGATTAAAACGTATTGAAAAATATGTAAAAGGAGAAACCTTTATGTTGACCTACGGAGACGGTGTATCGAATGTTGATATTAAAGCTCTATTGAAATTTCATAAGCAACATGGTCGTTTGGCAACCTTAACAAGTGTGCAAGTGCCCGGACGTTTTGGTAATTTAGATATTAATGCTGCGGGAGAAGTAGGTTATTTTGAAGAAAAACCTATGGGAGACGGCATGTGGATTAATGGTGGTTTCTTTGTTTTGGAACCAGGTATTTTTAAATATTTAGAGGGCGATGTTACTGATATTCAATGGGAAAAAGGACCATTGGCGGAAATAGCCAAAGACAATCAATTGGCAGCATACAAGCACCATGGATTTTGGAAATGTATGGATGCGCTTAGAGATAGAATTGAATTGGAAGAATTGTGGAGTTCTGGAAATGCTAAATGGAAAACATGGAAGTAACTACATTTCAAAAGTTAGAAAACACCTATAAAGGAAAAAAAGTTTTTTTAACGGGGCATACGGGTTTTAAAGGAGCTTGGATGTTAAAAGTATTATCTTTATTAGGTGCAGAAGTAAAAGGCTATGCTTTAGCTCCTTATACTGAAAATGATTTGTATCATTTAATTAAAGGAGATGCGCTTTGTGATTCAGTATTAGCCGATTTAAGAAATAAAAAACGATTAGAACAAGAAATACTTGATTTTCAGCCCGATTTTGTATTTCATTTGGCAGCGCAGCCTTTGGTGCGCTTGTCTTATGAAATTCCTGCTGAAACTTTTGAAGTCAATGTAATTGGAACTGCCAATGTTTTGGACGCCGTTCGATTATTAAATAAAAAATGTGATGTTGTTTTAATCACAACTGATAAAGTATATCATAACAACGAATGGATTTATCCCTATAGAGAAAATGATAGATTGGGCGGTTACGATCCGTATAGTGCCAGCAAAGCCTGTACAGAATTAGTTATTGACTCGTATCGGAATTCTTTTTTTAATACTAAAACCTATACTTCGCATCAAAAAGCCATTGCGGTTGCCAGAGCGGGTAATGTGATAGGGGGAGGCGATTGGTCGCAAGATCGTTTGATACCCGATATCGCCAAAGCTTTTGCTTTAGAAAAACCTGTAGTGATAAGAAACCCAAATTCTGTTAGACCTTGGCAACATGTTTTGGAACCCGTTGTAGGATATTTATTATTAGGAGCTCATTTAGCCATTGAACCTTTGCAATTTAGTCAAGCCTATAATTTTGGACCTCATTTATCCGATGCGCTTCCTGTAGCCGAAATGCTCAAATTAGCCATTGGTAGTTGGGGGAAAGGGGAATATATAGTAGAACAAACAGAAAAACAACCTCACGAAGCGGGATTGTTGAAATTGGATATTAGCAAAGCGATAAATGAGCTGAAATGGCAACCTAAAATGAATGCCAAACAAGCTGTTAGTATGACGATGGATTGGTATAGCGAATTTGCTAAGAATAAAGAAAATATTTCTGAGTTTACAACTGAACAGATAAATGAGTTTACATCTTAAAAATATGACTACTAATAGTATTATAAAAGAAGATTTAGAAACTATATATAATTCGGATGTCGACTGGTCTAAATTTCAAAATACCGTGGTTCTTATAACAGGTGCCAATGGTTTTTTGCCAGCTTATCTGGTTGAGTCTTTATTATATCTAAATTTTATTGATCCTAAAAATAATGTTAAAGTTATTTGTTTAGTCAGAAATATAGAAAATGCTGAGAGTAGATTTATAGATTATAAACAATGTACTAACTTAGAATTTATAGTTCAAGATGTTTCAGATTCTATAAAACTAACAGAAAAAGTTGATTATATAATTCATGCCGCAAGTCAGGCGAGTCCTAAATTTTATGGAACTGACCCTGTCGGAACACTAAAAGCGAATGTTTTAGGGACTATGAATTTGCTAAACTATGCAAAAGAGAATAAAATAAAATCATTTTTATATTTTAGTTCAGGAGAAGTTTATGGAGAATTAGATTCAGAGCATATACCAATAAAAGAAAATACTTTTGGTTATATTAATCCCACAAATGTTAGGTCATGTTATGCAGAGAGCAAGCGTATGGGAGAAAATATATGTGTAAGTTATCATCATCAATACGGTGTGTCAGTTAAAATTGTCAGACCATTTCATACTTATGGACCTAAAATGAAATTGGATGACGGGAGAGTATATGCTGATTTTGTCTCGGATATTTTAAATGAAAAAGATATTTGTATGCATAGTGATGGATCTGCGACTAGAGCTTTTTGTTATTTGACTGATGCAACAGTTGGTTTTTTAAAGATTCTCCTCGATGGAAAAAATGGTGAAGCTTATAATGTGGGAAATCCGAATGAAGAGCATAGCATTTTGGAATTGGCAGAGACCTTAGTTAATTTATATCCGGAAAAAGGACTAAAAGTAATTAAACAATTAAATAAAGAGGATAATAATTATTTAAAAAGTCCTTTAAAGAGAAATTCTCCTAATATTAGTAAAATTAACGAATTAAATTGGCATCCTTTGGTTTCTATTAAAGATGGTTTTAAAAGAACAATTCAAAGTTATGTATCAGGAATATAAAAAAAGCACTAATGAAAAACAGTATAAAAGTAAGTGATTTAATAGCGGACTTCTTAATAGAAAAAGAAATAAAACACGTTTTTGGAATTATAGGAGCTGGTAATGCTCATATTTTCGATTCGATACAACAGAAAGGATATACAGAAATAATTTGTGTACATCATGAGCAAGCGGCTTGTATGGCGATGCAAACTTATTATAGAACTACTGGTAAAGTTACAGCTGCTTTACTTACAACAGGGGCTGGCTCTACAAATGGAATTACTGGTGTTGTAAGTGCTTGGGCAGATTCGATTCCTGGAATTGTCATTTCAGGAAACGAACATTCAAAATACGTTGATTCGCATAAAGATTTAAGAATGTGGGGGGTACAAGGGTACGATAGTCCTGCTATGGTAGAAAAAGTTACTAAATATGCCATGCAGACTTCAAATCCCAATACAGTTGTATATGAATTAGAAAAAGCGTATTCAATTGCAACGCATGGGAGACCAGGCCCTTGTTGGATTGATGTGCCTATGAATTTGCAATCCACTAATATACAAAAGGAAGAGGTTGTCCATTTTATAGATTCAGAATTGCCAGATTTGAATTTAGATTCTGAAAATGATTTATCCAATAGTATTGATTCTATTGTGGAGGCTTTAAAAACAGCCAAACGTCCATTGTTTTGGTTGGGTAATGGTATAAGATTGGCTGGAGCAGAAAAATTGTTAGAGCCACTATTAGAAAAATACAATATTCCGGCACTTGTTACTTGGGCTGGTATAGACGCAATAGATTCTTATCATCCTTTGGTTTTTGGACGAGCAGGAACTTATGGACAAAGATGTGCTAATTTTATACTTCAAAATTGCGATTTATTGATTTGTATAGGAACCAGAATGGCAATTTCTCAAATAGGCTATGATATTACTGAGCTTGCCAGAGAAGCCGATATTGCTGTTGTGGACATCGATAAATTTGAATTGGATAAATATAAAGAAAGATATAAGTATTCAATAAATGCTGATGCAGGGAAGTTTATCAAAGGATTGTTGGATAAAGAAATAAATGAATCTTTAAATTTTTCTAATTGGCTTGAAAATTGTAATAAATACAGAAAAGATTATCCGTGGGTAAATGAAAGAGACCATTCAGATAAAGATGGTTTTATTAATTCATATCAATTCATGGAAAAATTAAATACTTATTTTAAAGAAGATCAACATGTAACCACTGATATGGGTACAGCTCTTTTGAGTGGTCACCAAGTTTTGAAAATAGGAAAGAATCAAAGATTAATGACCTCTACAGGCTTGGGTGAAATGGGCTATGGATTGCCAGCAGCAATTGGGGTTTCTGTTGCCAGAAATAAGGGTGAAGTGATGTGCTTGAATTGTGACGGGGGTATGATGATGAACTTACAAGAACTACAAACGGTAGTACATTATAAGTTACCTGTGAAATTATTTATTTTTAATAATGATGGTTATTTGATGATTAAGAATACTCAAAATGCATTGTTTAACGGTAGAAGAGCAGGTGTAGATTCTAGTTCAGGAGTAACGTGTCCTGATTTTAGTGCATTGGCAACTGCTTTTGGAATGCCTTCTTTTCAGATTAAAACATGGGAAGAATTCGATGAAGTTATACCAAAAGTACAAGAAATTGAAGGTCCTGTAATTTGTGAGGTTTTTATGCATCCACATCAGTTGTTTGTACCTAAACTGGGATTGGTAGCGCAAAGTGATGGAACTTTGATTTCTCCACCCTTAGAGGACTTGTCACCTTTTATTCCAAGAGAAGAATTGAAAAGGAATATGTTAAACGGATTGCATCCTAAATCAAATAAGATTGAAGCTTAATAGAAAACATGAAAAAACTTAGAGTAGCCATATTAGGCAGTGGAAATATAGGAACAGATTTATTAATTAAAATCCAACGTTCCGAATTTTTAGAATGTGTTTTATTTATCGGAAGAAATTTGTCTTCACCAGGGATGGCGAAAGCCATTGCTATGGGGGTAAAAGTTTCAGACGAAAGCATCAATGCTATTGTAAAAAATCCAGATGCAGTTGATTTGATTTTTGATGCCACTTCGGCAAAAGATGCAAAGATACATTGGGAGGTTTTAGATAAATTAGGAAAAATAGTGGTAGATATGACTCCTGCTAAATTAGGCGTTTTCTGCATTCCGGCTGTAAATTTAGATGAAGTTTTGGAACACAGAAATGTGAATATGATTACCTGCGGAGGACAAGCTTCAATACCAATTGCTTATGTTATTGGCAAAACACAAAAAAACGTGGAATATATTGAAGTAGTATCAAGTATAGCTTCAAGAAGTGCTGGGCCTGCAACAAGGCTTAATTTAGATGAATATATTGACACCACCGAAAATGGAATTAAGCACTTTTCTAAAGTGCCTAGAACAAAAGCGATTCTGAATTTGAATCCTGCTGATCCTTGCATTGATATGCAAACAACTATATTTGCTCAAGTAGAAAATCCAGATATGGATTCTTTATTATACGAAGTAGATATTATGGTGAAAAAAATACAAGAGTATGTGCCAGGATATAGTTTGTTAGTTCCTCCCATTTTTGAAAATGGTAGAATTGTAATTATGGTTAAAGCACAAGGATTAGGGGATTACTTACCTAAATATGCAGGGAATTTGGATATTATAAACTGTGCTGCAATTGCAGTTGCAGAACAATATTCGAAAAATTTTAACAACATTAAATAGTAATTTCATGATTAAGCAAATATTAATTAGTGACCCTACATTGCGTGATGGAAATCATGCTTGTGCACATCAATTGAGTCTTGAGCAAATAGCTATTTATGCAGCAGCGGCTGATAAAGCAGGTGTTCCCATTGTGGAGGTTGGTCATGGAAATGGTTTAGGAGCTTCTTCGCTCCAAGTTGGTCTATGCAAAGAAACCGACAAAGATATGCTTGAAACTGCAAGAAAGCATCTTAGCAAAAGTAAGTTAGGAATTCATGTAATTCCAGGCTTTGCAACCATAAAAAGAGATTTAATTAGAGCGATAGACATAGGTGTTGACGTGATTCGAATTGCATCACATTGTACGGAGGCTGACATTACGCAACGTCATTTAGGATACGTAAGAGAAAGAGGTAAAGAAGCTTATGGTGTATTGATGATGAGTCATATGGCATCAGCAACGGTTTTGGTTGAAGAAGCCCAAAAAATGGAGTTGTATGGAGCAGAAGGAATTATAATAATGGATTCTGCAGGAGCTTATTTACCATCTGATGTTCAAGAAAAGGTTACTGCGCTAGTAAACGGATTGAAAGTACCAGTGGGTTTTCATGCGCATAATAACTTGGGAATGGCTGTGGCGAATTCAATTACAGCTATAGAATCTGGAGCTAAAATCCTTGATGGTACAGCAAGAGGTTTTGGAGCAGGTGCAGGGAATACACAATTAGAGGTTTTGGTTGCTGTTTTGGAGAAAATGGGTTATGTAACGGGTATTGATTTGTATAAAATGTTAGATGCATCAGATATAGCCGAAGATAAAATAATGAAAAATGTTCCGATTATAAAATCGGAAAGTATCATAAGCGGATTATCTGGAGTATTTTCTGGTTTTGCAAAACATGTTACAAGAATTTCAAGTGAATATAAAGTTGATCCAAGAGATGTATATCGTGAATTGGGTAAAAGAAAAATCGTTGGAGGGCAAGAGGATATGATTATTGAGGTAGTTATGGATTTAATTAGAAATCGAAAATAATGAAATTAGCTAAAAATAAAGTTGTATTCGAGGATTGTAAAAAATCATGTACAGAAATTGAATGTTTTTCAATTTTAGACAATCAATCGATTCTTGTAACTGGAGGTACTGGTTTTATGGGAAAATGGATTGCTGAAATGGTTTCTTATATTAATGAAACGGGTAATTACAATATAAAATTATATTTATTAGGACGTGATATAAGTAAATTTAAAGAAGAGGTTCCGCATTTAGCAGAAAAACCATTTGTTAGTCTAATTAAGCAGGATGTTAGGTATCTTCATAATTTACCGAGTGATGTAAATTATATTATTCATGCCGCAGGAACACCTGATAATAGGGAACATGTTTCTAATCCTTTGAAAACAATTGAAACATTCTACAAAGGAACTCAATCAGTCTTGGATGCAGCAACACGGTTAACCGATTTAAGAAAGGTAGTGCATTTGAGTTCTCATCAGGTTTATGGGAAAAACGAAACCGAACAATTCATAAATGAAAATGCATTTGGAGCTTTTGAAGCTTTAAATGTAGCTTCTTGTTATGCCGAAGCGAAAAGAATAGCCGAAACTTTATGTTCTCACTATAAGAATAGTATGAGATTGCCCATTGTCATTTTAAGGCCTTTTGCTTTCATAGGCCCTTATCAAGATTTAGAAAAGCCTTGGGCAATTAACAGCTTTATTAGAGATGCTATGTTAGGAGGACCGATTCGTGTGTTGGGTAATGGATTAACGCAAAGAAGTTATTTGTATGCTAGCGACATGGCTTATTGTATTTTATTGTCATTAATTAAAGGCGAAAATGGGGGCATTTATAATTTTGGAAGTAAAGTTGGCATATCGTTAAATGATTTGGCAATTAAAATACAAAATCAATCGGTATCAAAAATTGAAATTTTATCTAGATCATCGAAAGATTTCGACAATGTTTCTAAGTTAGTACCCAATACCGATAAAATAACTAGACAATTAAATTTTAAAGAAACAATCACGCTTGATAAAGCAATTGAAAGAACAATATTGTGGAATCAATTAAATAACGACTAAAAAATGAATATTAAGAATATTAAAGATAAATTTTCAAAAAATGAAATCAATAAAGCTAATTTTGTTGCTGCAATGCATGAGTTTCACATGGCGCTTTTTGAATTTTCTAAAAATTTAAGCGACACAGAAATTGAAAAAATTGAAATTGAAGATAATAAAGTTATTTTTACTTCACGTAAAACAAAATTCCATCCAGGAGGGGTTAAATTTTATGTAGATTGCTTAGATAAAAGAATTACACCAATAGAAGCTTTTAATTTCAATTATTATGAGCAGGAAGAGTCTGAAATGCTTTATAATCTTGTAGGTAATGATGAAGTGATTTTTGATATTGGTGCAAATATTGGATGGTATTCTAATCATTTATCAAAGAAATTGCCAAACAGTTTGATTTATGCTTTTGAGCCTATTCCTGAAACTTTTGAACAGATTTCTAAAAATACGCAATTAAATAAGGCCATTAATATTAAATTGAATAATGTTGCTTTATCCGATAAAGTTCAAAAACTATCTTTTTTTTATTCTCCTAACATAACTGGTGCATCATCATCGGTTAACATCACAGAGAACGAAAATATGTTAAAGTTAGAGTGCCAAACCAATACAATTGATCTTTTTATAAAAGAACAAAATATTTCTAAACTTGATTTTATAAAATGTGATGTGGAAGGAGCTGAATTATTGGTTTACAAAGGAGGTGCTGAAAGTATTGAAAAGTATAAGCCTATAGTTTTTACTGAGATGTTAAGAAAATGGGCATTGAAATTTGATTATCATCCAAACGATATAATTGATTTTTTTACCAAATTAGGATACAAGTGTTTTGTTGCTTCAGAAGGTAGATTGAAATCTATAGAAAAGGTAACGGATGATACAATTGAGACAAACTTCTTCTTTTTACATTCAAATAAACATGCAGATAAAATAAAAAATTTAAGTTAACATGTTACAAAACATTACAGATGCTACACTTTTGAATAGTTTAAGAGAAATAGCCAAGAAAAACTCAACACAGGTAATCGTACCTGGCGAAAACTATATACCCGTTACCGGGAAAGTATTGGATGCAGAGGATATTTTAATGGGAGTGGATGCAGCTTTAGATGGCTGGCTTACTGCAGGTCGTTTTGCTTCAAAATTTGAAACAGATTTTGCAGCATATTTTGGAGCGCACAGAGCGTTATTAGTAAATTCAGGATCATCGGCGAATTTGGTTGCTTTTTATGCTTTGACCTCTCCGAAATTAGGAGAACGTGCCATCAAACCAGGAGACGAAGTAATTACGGTTGCAGCAGGTTTTCCAACAACTATAAACCCAATCATTCAGTTTGGAGCGATACCTGTTTTTATAGATGTGGATATTGCCACGCATAATGTAAAAGCCGATATGCTAGAGGCAGCAGTAAGCCCAAAAACCAAAGCCATTATGATTGCACACTCCTTGGGTAATCCTTTTGATTTGGATGAGGTAATGCGTGTTGCTAAGAAATACAATCTTTGGGTTGTTGAGGATGATTGTGATTCTTTGGGAGCAACCTATAAAGGACAAAAAACAGGAACTTTTGGTGATATATCTACTTTCTCGTTCTATCCAGCGCATCATATCACCATGGGTGAAGGTGGAGCTGTTTTAATTAATAATCCAGTTTTATCCAAACTAGCTGAAAGTTTCCGTGACTGGGGACGTGATTGTTATTGTGAGCCAGGGAAAGACAATACTTGTGGCTGTCGTTTCGGGCAACAATTAGGAACTTTACCATATGGGTATGACCATAAATATACGTATTCGCATATTGGTTTCAACTTAAAAGTAACCGATATGCAGGCTGCTTTTGGTGTGTCTCAAATTAAAAAGATAGACGGATTTGTACAAAGACGTAGAGAAAATTACGTTGCTTTGTACGAACGTATGAAAGAGTTTGAAGAAGTGTTTATTTTACCAGAACCAACACCGAATTCTGATCCTTCTTGGTTTGGTTTTTTATTAACACTTAGAGAGGGTGATGCTGCCGACAGACACATGTTGGTGCAACATTTGGAAGAAAAGAAAATTGGAACTCGTTTGTTGTTTGGCGGTAATTTATTGCGCCAGCCTGCTTATGCCAATATTGAGCACAGAGTAGTTGGTGATTTGACGAATACTGATGCCATTATGAATCAATCGTTTTGGTTGGGGGTTTGGCCGGGATTGAATGAAACGCATTATGATTATATTGCGGATGTGATTAGAGAATATTTAAACTCTTGATGTGCTAAAACTAATAAAAAAAGGGTCTAACAAAATAGGAATAGACGGCGCTATAGCTTTCACTGTATTGTCGAGAGTTATTCAAGCTGCTGGTGGCGTTGTAACATTGTTGTTCGTGGCAAAATGCTTGACCAAAGTGGAACAGGGATATTATTATACTTTTGGGAGTATTTTGGCAATACAAATCTTCTTTGAGTTGGGTTTATCTAGTATTATAACACAGTTTGTGGCACATGAAAATGCCAATTTAATGTGGCACGACCGAATACGTTTTACAGGCTCGGAAGAATCGAGTTCAAGATTAGCATCCTTATTACGGTTTACAGTAAAATGGTTTACAGTTATTTCAGTATTGCTGTTTTTTTGTTTACTTATAGCTGGGTATGTGTTTTTTAGTACATACGGAAAAGGGAATGTTGATGTCAATTGGCATATTCCATGGGTAATTCTATCCGTTACAACTTCTCTTTCGTTGATGGTTTCGCCAATATTAGCCTTTTTTGAAGGACTGGGGTCGGTAAAAGAAGTGTCAAGAATTCGAATGATACAACAAATCATACAGCTTAGTTTTGTGCTGATTTTGTTTTCTTTGGATTTTAAGCTTTTTTCTGTACCAGTCGCCGCAGTTGTTTCTTTTTCGATAGTGCCTTTTTGGATTTTTTTCGGAAAGAAAAGGAAATTGTTGACTTTTATTTGGAATAAAATAGGAAATTGGCATGTTAATTATCGTTTGGAAATTTTTCCTTATCAATGGAAAATAGCTTTAAGCTGGATTAGTGGGTATTTTATTTTTCAATTGTTTAATCCTGTTCTCTTTGCTACCGAAGGACCTGTCGTAGCAGGACAAATGGGAATGACATTAGCGATTTTAAATGCCATTTTGATGCTTACTTTGAGTTGGGTGAGTACTAAGGTTCCTATTTTTTCGGGATTAATTGCCAAAAAAGAATATGTACAATTGGATTACTTGTTTAATAAAACTGTAATACAATCTACCTTGTTAAATATTTTTGCGCTAACTGTTTTTTTTACCCTAATTTTTATATTGCGTTCTTATGATATCAAAATAGCAGGAAAGAGTTTTTGGGATCGATTTTTGCCTCTTTTGCCCATGCTATTTATGATGATTCCAGTTTTGTTAAATCATGTGATAGCAGCTTGGGCGACTTACCTCCGTTGCCATAAAAAAGAGCCTATGATGATTCAGAGTATTGTTATCGGGATTCTTTGTTCTATTTCAACAATCACTTTAGGAAAGTATTTTGGCGTGATAGGAATGACTTTAGGGTACATGATATTGACAGTTATAGGTTTTATTTGGACTTATTTTATTTTTACAACTAAGAAAAAAGAATGGCATAATGAAGGTTAAATTATTATCAATTTGTATTCCTACATACAATCGAGCCGAAGTATTAGATAGTACATTGAATTCTCTTTTTTCTAATCCAGATTTTGATGCAGAAAAAATTGAAGTTGTTGTTGTGGATAATTGTTCTACAGATGATACCAAAGAAATAGTAAGTGGTTATCCATTAGTTAATTATTATAGAAATTCGCATCATGTTAAAGACGTTGATTTTACCATAGTCTTGGGTTATGCTACAGGAGACTATATTAGATTGCTTAATGACACTATTTCTTTTAAGCCTGGAAAGTTGAAAGAAATGTTAGAAAGGATAGAGAAACAAAAAGATATTGGTGTGAACTTATTTTTTTGTCAAAATATTTTTTTGCATAAAAATTGTCGTGTAGACGTAGATAATAAAGAATCATATCTAAAAGAGATTAGTTTCTATTCAACTTGGATTGCAAATTTCGGGGTTTGGAGAGAAGACTATTTGAAAATTGACGATAAACACCGCTATGATGCTTTATTATTTAGTCAAGTAGATTGGTGCTACCGTATTGTATCTAATAATAAAAAGACTATCATTTATTTCGAGGATTTATTTGATGTAACTACACCAAACAAAAAAGGTGGCTACAACATTTTTAAAACTTTTGTTGAGGATTATCTTTATATTATAAAACAGGAAAGAATAAGTTTTTTTGCGTATGAAGTAGAAAAATACAGACTTTTAAGGTACTTTGTTTATGGTTGGTTAGGTACTTTGCTCGTAACACATAAAGACAATTATAGTTTTGATACTAAAGGGGCTTTTAAAATAGTATTAAAAAAATATTGGTACGAGCCTTATTTTTATATTGCTATAATTTTTTTTTGGTGTAAAAGAATTAAAAGTAAGGGGATAATTTAGTAAGTTATTATTTACATTTGCGAAAAAATTATAGTAGGAGCCAATACAATCAATACCAAAAATTGTGTAATTGCAGGTAATCCTGCAAAAATAATTAAGCATTTAAAATAATTCATTTATGCAAATAATAGCGTATTATCTGCCACAGTACTATCCGTTTAAGGAGAACAATGAGTGGTGGGGCGAAGGTTTTACTGAATGGACTAATGTTGGAAAAGCAAAACCGTTATTTCGGACACATTATCAGCCTAAAGTTCCAGCAGATCTTGGATATTATGATTTAAGAATTGCAGAAGTTAGACAAAAACAGATTGAACTAGCTATTGAAGCAGGTGTAACAGGTTTTTGCTATTGGCATTATTGGTTTGGTGATGGAAAACGTTTGTTGGATATGCCATTTCGTGAGGTTTTGAGTTCTGATGCACATAACTTTCCTTTCTGTCTCGGATGGGCAAATGAATCTTGGAAATCTAAAGTTTGGAATTCTCTAGATGCTAAAAAAGACGTTTTGTTGATGGAACAAACTTACCCAGGGAAGGTCGATATTGAGAATCATTTTTATGAAATATTACCTGCGATAAAAGATTCTCGTTATATAAAAATCGAAAATAGACCTGTATTTGTAATATACAAACCTTTTTTAATGCCTAATGCAGGTGACTTTATTGACACATGGAATAAACTAGCAAAATTAAATGGTTTTGATGAAGGGTTCTTTTTCATAGGTCATGCTATTAATAGCAAAGAGAAAGAATCTATTTTAAAAATGGGCTTTGATGCTGTAAACATTGTTCGCATAGGGGAACATAGATACAATCTGGATGTTATTAAAAAGATTCCATTAAAATTATTTAAGTTTAAATTTTTGAGAAGGCCACTAATACTAAAGTACGCATTTATCTCTAAGTATTTTATTCAAGAATTAGACAAAGACGAGAATGTATTTCCAACGATTATCCCTAATTGGGATCATACCCCTAGGAGTGGTAATCATGGGACTATATTTCATAAATCTAACCCAGAATTGTTTAAAAAACATGTTTTAGAGGCATTAAAGGCGGTTAAAAATAAAAGCAATAGTCGCCAAGTTTTATTTTTGAAATCTTGGAATGAATGGGGCGAAGGAAATTATATGGAGCCAGATTTGAGATATGGAAAGCAATATATACAAGCGTTAAGAAGTGCAATTGAAGAAAATTCGAACATATAGTTATGTTCACATAGAAGAGAGGTTTTCGTAAATTTGATGATTGTTGTGAAAGGCGATTTACTTGATTTTTAAAGAATATAAATTTTAAAATAGGATTAATTTTGGTTCGGTTTTAAATGATGCTTTGATATAAGTTTATCTAAACTTTTTGATGCTGTTCAAGTTTATATTTGTATAAGATTACTTGTTTTTGTAGATTTAAAGCTTATCCATATATAGTAGTCAGATAATGAACTCTTATTTTAAATTGATTGAATAGGTGATTCTAAATTAAACAGCTAGATTTTTTTATGATTTACCTATCGGTATATGTTTTATTATTACTTACGTCTTTTTTTGAAATAAGAAACAAAAAAGAGGGAAATAATAACGCAATTTTTTATGTCACTTCAACAGTACTTGTACTTTTTTGCATCTTAGACTTTGGAGTAAGCCTTGATTATTTGGGTTATTTAGAGATTTTCTATAAATTGCCGAATGATTTTTCAAATATTCAGAAAATCAAAAAATCACATGCAGAGTTTTTATTTGCTAGTTTTTTTCTTTTAATGAAAGTGTTGGGGTTAAAATACTACCTCATAAATTTGATTACAAGTTTAGTTACTATTTTGCTGTTTGTTTCGTTCATTTATAAGTATAGCAAATACAAAACTTTAAGCCTATTAGTTCTTTTTTCTTTATATTTTGTGTATAATTTTGGTATTTTAAGACAAGGTTTAGCGCTAGCTATTGCTTTGCGTTTTGCTTACCCTTATTTGGTAAATAAAAATTATTTTAAATATTATGTATTGTGTGGCATTATTTTTTTCATTCACTACTCTTCTGCGGTTTTACTTTTGGCGCCACTAATTGATAAATTTTACAAACTAAAAAAAGCACAAGAAGTAACGATACTAATCCTTTCTTTTTTGTTTTCATTTTTCGTTAAAAGTGTAATCGTTCAAGGTTTACATTTAATAGGAGCTTCTGGTTATGCTGAAAATTTTCATACAAATTACGGAGCGCTAGCAATTAGGTTCTTATTGTTTTTGTTCGTTTATTTGTTGCTTTATAAGAATAATAATGAGCAAGTAAATCGCATTAAAAATATTTATTTTGTTGGATTCATTATTTATGTTTTGTTGTCTCCAATTGATATTTTAGCATCACGTATAGCTGTTTATTATAAGGTTTTTGATCTTTTGTTAATTCCATATTGTTTGTATGAGTATAGATTTAAAATTTACGCATACTTTTTTGTGGCAGCTTATACCCTAACTGTTTATGTTAATACTTTAATCGGAATAAGTGCTCAACTTAAATTGAATTTTTACGAATATCCATATATAACGATTTTTAATAAAGAGGACGTCCCTAAAACTATTACTTTAAAAGAGCGTGATTTAGAACGCAGAAAACATATCTTCGCTGCAGAAAATGAGTCCAATTGATGAATTGAATTAGCTATGTAAGGTTTTTGAAAGCTAAACCATAAGGTCTTCATCTAAGTTGTTTGAAACAGTGTTTTTTGACTGTTGAAATAAAAAAAAAGTATAATTTTACAGCATGAATAAACCAACCTTAGTTATAGATGCGTTATCTCAAAAAAAAAATAAAGCATTCGGTTTTCAAGAGTATTTATTTAACTTGTTAAATGACTTATATAATTATAGCGATCGCTTAAATTATAGTAAAGTATTGATTGTTTGCGATTTTTCTGAAATAGATAGTTTTAGTCGTTTTTCTGATAAGTTTGAAATACTCGGTTTTAAGGTGTTTAATTTGCCCCATCGACTTTTTTTACAAACCTATCTCCCTTTTAAACTAAAACTAAATAAGCAAGATGTTGTTTTAAATTTAGTTAATTATTCAGGTTTGTGGAAACGCAGTAAAAATATATTGGTTATACATGATTTGTTGTATTTGAGAAAAGAATTGCTAAAAAACAAGCTTATGCGCTTGCAAAGGCTTATTTGGGTTGGTAGGTCAATTGCTTTAGCGGATACAATTGTTGCTATATCAGATTATACCAAAAATGATATTTTGCGAAATTTTAAAGTCTCAAAATCTCAAAAAGTATTAAGGATTTATAATTATTTTAATTTCGAAAAATTTGGCAATGAATATGTGAATTCAGAAATAAACTCAGAGCACTATTTTTTGGCTGTTTCTAGTGCTGCATATCATAAAAATTCAGTTACAATTTTAAGGGCTTTTGAAAAATTTTGTCAATTAAATTCGAATGTCAAGATGGTTTTTGTGGGTTCTATAAATGAAGAAAACGCAAATTTATTTTATCAAAAAATGCCCGATAATATTAAGCAAAGAATCGAAATTAAGTCTAATGTTTCTAATCAAGAGCTTTCTCTTTTATATAAAAATTGTAAAGCGTATATTTCCGCAAGTTTTTTTGAAGGATTGGGGATGCCAGTTGTAGAGGCAATGTATTTTAATGCAACGCTACTTCTTTCTGATATAGAGGTTTTTAGAGAAATAACAAATGGCGAGGCTATTTTTTTTAATCAAAACTCTAGCAATTCTTTATGTGAGGCAATGCTGAAATCAAATGAAACTTGTATAGAATCAAGGCAACAAATATTAGATAAGTTTTCGTCAATCAATACATCTTTAAAGTATATTGATGCTTTAAATAATGTTTAATATGTATATTAAACGAATAACACTTACAAAATGAAAATACAAAATAAAACACTTTTAATTACCGGCGGCACAGGTTCTTTTGGGCATGCTGTGCTCAATCGTTTTTTACTTACAGATCATTTTTCTGAAATTAGAATTTTTTCTCGTGATGAGAAAAAACAAGACGACATGCGCATTCAACTCAACAACGACAAACTGAAATTTTATATCGGTGATGTGCGAGATTACAACAGTGTGGAAAGGGCTATGCGTGGGGTAGATTATGTGTTTCATGCGGCGGCCTTAAAACAAGTGCCTTCTTGTGAGTTTTTTCCTTTGGAGGCAGCCAAAACCAATGTTTTTGGTACGCAAAATGTAATTGATGCGGCGGTAGTGAACAAGGTCAATAAAGTAATTTGTTTGAGCACCGACAAAGCTGCCTACCCAATCAATGCAATGGGAATTTCGAAAGCCTTGATGGAAAAAGTGGCGGTAGCGGCGTCTAGAAATTTGAAAGATACCACTGTATGTCTGACTCGTTATGGAAATGTAATGGCCTCAAGAGGCTCAGTTATCCCTTTGTTTTTAAAACAAATTAAAGAAGGTAATCCCATCACCATCACCGACCCCAACATGACCCGTTTTTTAATGTCCTTGGACGAAGCCGTAGAGTTGGTGCTTTTTGCTTTTGAACACGGTAATCCTGGAGATTTATTTGTAAACAAAGCGCCGGCGGGCACCATTGGTGATTTGGCACAAGCCTTGAAAGAATTGTGCAATGTCGATACGGAAATAAAAATTATAGGCACCCGCCATGGCGAAAAGTTATACGAAACCTTATGTACGCGTGAAGAAATGCAAAAAGCGGAAGACATGGGTGATTTTTACAGAATACCTGCCGATAACCGTGATTTGAATTATGCGCAGTATTTTTCAGAAGGCGAAGTAGCGGTGGCTAAAATAGAAGATTACCATTCGCACAACACCGAGCAACAAGATGTGGAGGGAATGAAAAAATTATTGTCTAATTTGCCTTTGATCCGCAAAGAAGTGTTTGGTGAAAATGTGGCTCAAATGCCAGGTTAGATTTCAAATGAATGGAAGACAAAAAAACACCTCAACTGTTAAAAGGCGGCCTTCACTCAGACCATAGAGGCGAATTGCGCTACAACAATTTGTTTGATGCTGCAGACATTAGAAGGATGTATGTAATCGAGAATAAAGACACCGATTTGGTTAGGGCTTGGCAAGGACATCGTATCGAACAACGCTGGTTTAGCGCCATACAAGGTAGGTTCAAAATTCAATTGATAGCGATTGACAATTGGGAAAATACGCCAAAAAATTTAAAGCCCATCACTTTTGAATTAAATGCAACTACTTTTGATGTGCTTTATGTACCCAATGGATATGCAAACAGTGTGCAAGCACTAGACGAAAATGCAAAACTTTTGGTGATGGCAGATCATCCCCTTGGAACCAAGGGTGATGAGTATCGCTATGCAACGGATTATTTTGTAAATGAATAGAAAATTTATTTCCTTTAAGTTGATTATTTTAAATTATGATTAAAATTGGTGTAACGGGGCAGTCGGGTTTTGTAGGTTCACATTTATACAATACAATAGCTTTATTTGCAAATGAATTTGAAAGCGTTCCTTTCGATAAAGATTTTTTTACAGACGAATCTAAGCTGAACGCATTTGTTGCCCAATGTGATGTGATTGTACATTTAGCAGCAATGAATCGCAATCAAGATCCGCAAGTAATTTATGATACGAACATTTTATTGGTTCAAAAATTAATAAAATCATTAGAAGTAAGTCAATCAAAAGCACATGTGATATTTTCATCTTCTACCCAAGAAAACAATAATAATTTATACGGAAATTCTAAAAAAGAAGGCCGTGAGTTGATGCAATCTTGGGCAGAAAAATCAGGAGGTAAATTTACGGGGATGGTTATTCCCAACGTTTTTGGTCCTTTTGGTCAGCCAAACTACAATTCAGTTGTGGCTACTTTTTGTTATCAATTGGCAAATCATCAAACACCAAGCATAGATGTAGATGCTAACATTAAATTGATTTATGTGGGCGAATTGGTTGAATTTATCCTTTCTGAAATTAGAAACAACAAAGGAAACACCCAATTGCAGGTAGCGCATAGCTCCGAAATTAAAGTGTCAGAATTGTTGAAATTACTGCAAAACTTTAAACACGAATATCAAGACAAAGGCAATATTCCAACGTTACAAACTAATTTTGAGCTTAATTTGTTCAATACCTATCGTTGCTACATGGACATCAAAAATCATTTTCCTGTGAAATTTGTGCAACACATCGATAACAGAGGTATGTTTATGGAAATAATAAGGTTAGGCGTTGGTGGACAAGTGTCACTTTCAACCACAGCCCCAAACATCACCAGAGGAAATCATTTTCATACTCGAAAAATAGAAAGGTTTGCCGTAATTAAAGGCAAAGCATTGATTCAATTAAGACGTATTGGAACAAATGAAGTGTTAGATTTTTATTTAGATGGAGATAACCCATCCTATGTAGATATGCCCATTTGGTACACGCACAACATTAAGAATATTGGAGAAGATGTTTTATACACTAATTTCTGGATTAATGAGTGTTACGATCCTAAAGATGGGGATACTTATTTTGAGAATGTATAAAAATTTCACGCAGATATCGCTGATTTTCGCAGAAAAAGATAAAGTGAATTTTCAGATTAAAGTTTAGTGTTTTTTGATGATTCAAAAATAATTTCACGTTGATATTTGTAATTTTATCAGAAGATAATATTGAACTATAATGGAAGAAAATGATATTACCTATAAAATCAGGGGGTGTATATTTGCAGTTTATAATCACCTTGGACCTGGCTTACTTGAGTCAATTTATGAATCAGCTTTGCTTTACGAACTTAAAAAGTGTAATCTTGTAGTCAAAAATCAAGCTCCACTCCCAGTTTTATACGATGGTGTTAAATTAGTAGAGGTTGGATTTAGGCTAGATATATTAGTTGAGGAAAAAGTAATTGTTGAAATAAAATCAGTTGAGGATCTATCTAAATTGCATTTTAAACAATTGCTTACCTATATGAAGTTGTCAGAAAAAAAAGTTGGAATATTAGTTAATTTTAACTGCGAAAATATTCAAGAAAATATAAAAAGAATTGTAAAAGATTTTTAAAGTAATAAAAAAACAATCTGCGTAAATCTGCGCAATCTGCGTGAAATACAAATAAAATGAAAACAAAACTAAAAGTAATGACCGTCGTGGGTACACGACCAGAAATTATAAGATTGGCAAGAGTAATGGCGGCTTTAGATGCTTCTGATGCGATAGAACACATCATTGTGCATACAGGTCAAAATTATGATTACGAATTAAATCAAATATTTTTTGATGATTTAGGGATTCGTAAACCAGATTTTTTTCTAGATGCAGCAGGTGCAACGGCTATCGAAACAGTAGGACAAATTTTAATTAAAATTGACCCTTTGTTGCTAAGCGAAAAACCAGATGCCTTTTTAGTTTTGGGCGATACCAATAGTTGTTTATGTGCTATTCCTGCCAAAAAAAGACACATTCCTATTTTTCATATGGAGGCAGGAAATCGTTGTTTCGACCAAAGAGTACCTGAAGAAACCAATCGTAAAATAGTAGATCATGTGTCGGATGTGAATTTGACTTATAGCGACATCGCAAGAGAATACCTGTTGAAAGAAGGACTTCCTGCCGATAGAATTATCAAAACAGGATCGCCTATGTTTGAAGTGTTAAACCATTACTTGCCTTCAATTTCAGCATCCGCTATTTTAGAAAAATTGAATTTAACCAAGCATAAATACTTTGTAGTTTCTGCACACAGAGAGGAAAATATCAGTAGCGACAAAAATTTCAAAAATTTGATGGACAGTTTGAATTTAGTTGCCGAAAAATATAAATATCCAATCATTGTGAGCACCCACCCACGTACCCAAAAGATGATTGATGTCAAGCAAATCGCTATGCGACCAGAAGTTCAATTCTTAAAACCAATGGGTTTTAATGATTACAATGCTTTACAAATGCATGCTTATGCTGTTTTATCAGACAGTGGAACGATTTCTGAAGAATCATCAATTTTAAATTTTCCTGCCTTAAACATTCGTGAAGCACACGAACGCCCAGAAGCGATGGAAGAAGCCTCAGTAATGATGGTGGGACTAAATCCAGAAAGAATTATGCAGGCTTTAACCGAATTGCAAACGCAAAAAAGAGGCGCAGAACGCAATTTTAGACCCGTAGCCGATTATTCGATGCCAAATGTATCGCAAAAAATGGTGCGCATTATTTTGAGTTATACCGATTATGTAAAAAGAGTAGTTTGGAGAGAGGAAAATTAATGAATGTACTTTTTCTAACTTTAGTAGCCATCGATTCTTTAGAAGAGCGGGGATTGTACCAAGATTTGTTGCGAAAATTTCGAAACGAAGGGCATCAAGTACACATTGTTACACCCGTAGAACGCAGAACGAAAACCAAAACCAATTTAAGAAAGGTTGAAGGCGCTACCATTCTACAAGTCAAAACATTTAACATTCAAAAAGCAAATATTCTTGAAAAAGGATTGGCTACGCTTGCCATCGAACACCAATATTTAAGGGCAATAAAAAAACACTTTAAAGACATAAAGTTTGATTTAATACTCTATTCAACACCTCCTATTACTTTGGTAAAAGTGATAGAATATATAAAAAAAAGAGATCAGGCTTTTTCATATTTATTACTCAAAGATATTTTTCCGCAAAATGCGGTAGATATGAAAATGCTTAAAAAAAATGGCTTATTGCACACCATGTTGCTGCGGAAAGAAAAAAAATTATATCAAATATCGGATGTAATTGGCACCATGTCGGAAGCAAATAGCAAGTTTGTGATTACGCACAATCCTGAAATTTCGCCCGCTAAAGTGGAAGTAAACCCCAATACAATTGAGCCCATTTCTATTTCTTACGCTGTGGAAGAAGGCATGGCGATTAGAAAAAAATATAATCTACCGCTGGATAAAAAAATATTTGTGTATGGTGGAAATTTGGGAAAACCTCAAGGGTTAGACTTTCTGCTTGAAACCATTCAAAAAACTAAAAATGAACAAGTTTATTTTTTAGTAGTGGGCAATGGTACCGAATTTGTAAGAATAAATAAGTGGTTTGAACAAGAAAAACCAGCCAACGCAACTTTGCTCAAAAGTTTACCAAAACAAGATTATGATACATTGCTTAGTGCTTGTGATGTAGGTATGATTTTTTTGCACCCCGATTTTTTAATTCCCAATTTCCCTTCTCGGTT
>JAIEMU010000100.1 GCA_019751895.1 Sphingobacteriaceae bacterium
TCCAAAAGGGAAAGTAGAAATATTGCAGCAAATAAAAATACCATAAAAAATATATTAGCTACATATAGCCTTTAGTTGCGTAAACCGCTGATACAACACTGACATAATGTATATTTTATGTTTTGTAGTGTTTTTTATCACGATTATCAGTATTTTAGTGATGATAACATTCATACTCTATCATTTTTAAATAAAGATTTTGAAGTACATTATGAAAATAAATATGTAAATCTTTTTTTAGTAACAATACTCAAAGAATTACAGAATAAGTTTGATTATGGTAGACAGGTTAGGTTAAAAAGATTTGAAGAAGAAATCATAAGTTTGCCTTATAAAAAAGTAATGGACAAAGATATTCCTGATTTTGAATTTATGGAAAACTATATAAAATCATTGCCATATTCTAAATCAATTATATTGTAAAAAAACAACGAAGGCATAACAGTAGCTTGGCAAAATGGCGGGTTCAGTGCTAATTTGAACATTCGGATTTTTAATAAACATTAGTGCGTAATTGAAAGTAATCATCTATAAATCAGTCACTTCTTCAATTTGAAAAACGTAATGTTTAAATTGTTTTTTTCAATCGTTGTTGTGTCTTTCTTGGTGTTCTTAGTTAGCTCTTTCGAAATGGTATTCGAAGATGAAGACGACTTGTTGCAGCAAGAAGGCGAATAAAACTAAATTTCAGTTGTTTTTAAAAATGTGATTGAAGCGGCGATGTCTTTAGCTAAAAATCTGTCGGCTTCGTTAAAAGAAACAACTTTTCTGTAGTTTGCCACCAACGTTTCTATTTTAGGGGATGATTTTTCTGGCTTGCGCAAATCAAGTGCTTGCGAAGCTGTCAACAATTCAATCGCTAAAATTCTTTCTAAATTAAGACAAACTCTCAAACATTTTGTGGCGGCATTTGCACCCATACTTACATGGTCTTCTTGTCCGTTGCTGCTCACAATACTATCGGCAGAGGCAGGTGTGCAAAGTTGTTTGTTTTCGCTGGCGATAGAGGCAGCGGTATATTGTGTAATCATCAAACCAGAATTTAGCCCTGCGTTTTTTATTAAAAATGGAGGCAAGCCCCTATTTCCAGAGATGAGTTGGAAAATTCTTCTTTCAGAGATTGAACCCAATTCGGCTAATGCCAAACACATAAAGTCGAGTGTAAGCGCCAAAGGTTGTCCATGAAAGTTGCCTGCAGAAATAATACGGTCTTCATCAGGAAATACATTTGGATTGTCGGTTACAGAGTTTATTTCTGTTTCAAAAACAGAGCTAATGTAGTCGATGCTATCTTTGCTTGCTCCATGAACTTGTGGCACACATCTAAATGAGTAAGGGTCTTGCGTTTGTTTGCCATCTTTTGCCATTAAATCGCTGTTTTTTAGCCAATTTTGCACATTTATTGCAGTATCCATTTGCCCTTTATGGGGTCTGATTTGGTGACTTAGCGCCTCAAATGGGTCAATTCTACAATCAAAACTATCGATAGAAATTGCGGCAATAGCATCAGCCCAAAGGTTTAGCTTTTTCGCTTTTATTAAAATGTAACAACCATAAGCACTCATAAATTGAGTGCCGTTAATTAAAGCCAATCCCTCTTTGCTTTGCAAAGTAAGTGCTTGCCAATTAAAAACGCTGTTTACTTGCGTTGCGCTTATTTTTTCGCCTTTAAAGTAAACCTCTCCATAGCCAATTAAAGGAATGGCGAGGTGGGCTAAGGGGGCTAAATCGCCTGATGCGCCTAATGAACCTTGTGTGTAAATTACAGGTAGAATATCGTGGTTGTAAAAGCTAATCAAGCGTTCAATGGTTTCAATTGCAATTGCCGAATGGCCATAGCTTAAAGATTGTATTTTAAGCAGGAGCATGATTTTAACAATTTCTAAATCCACAAAATCTCCTGTGCCGCAGGCGTGAGATAGGAGTAAATTGTGTTGAAGTTGCGTGAGGTTTTCATGTGCTACTTTTACATTTTGTAGCGAACCAAAACCAGTATTAATTCCGTAAACGGGTTGGTTTGAATTTGCTAGTTTTTGGTCTAGGTAATCTCTACACTTTTTAACACGTTGAATGGCTGTTTCGCTGAGTTCAATTTTTTGGTGGTTTGCTATTATTGATTCTATTTGTGTTAAGGTTAGGCGTTCTTCTCCAATTTTAAAATTGTTCATAGTCTGTTTGTTTAGTATCTCAAACAAATGTAAAAAAATAATCATATTATTTTTAAAAAGCTTTTTTCAACATTTTTCACACTTCCTTTTATTGTGACTTTTGCTGATTTAACGTATTATTATGTTAAATTTGCAACATTATGCATTTTCTTATTTCACTCAATTGTTCAGAATTTATTGAAACGAAATAAAAAATTATTTTGTATAATTAGCTTTTAAAACATAAAAGGCAATAAAATGCGCTATGGAAGAAGAATTTGATTTTGAATTTAGTGAGGATGGGGAGCAGTTTGTAGCTCGATACGAAGAAATGATGCGCAATAGTGATCAATATTTTTTTGAATCACAGTCTTTTGAATACATTATCGACGCCTATATCAGTAAAGGGCAGGTTTTTAAAGCTTTAGAGGTTGTAGATTATGCAATTAATCAACATCCATTCGTGGCTATTTTTTTAATTAAAAAAGCGCAATTACTTTTGTTTACCAATCGATTCTCAGATGCTTTTGTGGCTTTAGACAAAGCTGAAATTTTAGCGCCATCCGAATCGGATATTTATATTTTGAGAGGAAATATCTATCAAAGTATGGATAATCACGAACAAGCGCTTCTTAATTTCGAAAAAGCTTTGTCTTTAGAAGAAGACGTGGAAGATATTCTGTTGCAAATAAATTATGTATATCAAAACATGGGCGATTATGAGTCGGCGATTGTTTATTTGAAACGTATTTTGGAACAAAATATGGAAAATAAAGACAGTTTGTATGAGCTGGCTTTTTGCTATGATGTTTTAAATCGCCAAGAAGAATGTATTCAGTTTTATTCTGAATATATAGACAAAGACCCCTATTCGTTTGCAGCTTGGTATAATTTAGCCAATTCATATCATAAATTGGATTTATATGAAAAAGCTATCGACGCTTATGATTATGCGATTTTAATAAAAGAAGATTTTGCTTCGGCGTATTACAACAAAGGAAATGCTTTGGTTCAATTGGAAAAATATGCGGAAGCGATAGAGGTTTATAAACAAACTTTTGAATACGAACCACCTAATGCAGAGACTTATTGTTCTATGGGTGAGTGTTTTGAGAAGTTAGACCGCATGGAAGAAGCACGTTCTTATTACAGAAAAGCGGTAAAAATGAATCCAGAAATTGCCGATGCTTGGTTTGGGATTGGCGTGACCTTAAATTTTGAGGAGCGTTATTTTGAATCGCTTCATTTTTATAAAAAAGCTTTAGATTTAGAAGAGGATAATCCTGATTTTTGGTTTGCCATTGCAGATGCCTACTACAAATTAGGTCAAATTGATTTGTCTCTTTTTGCGTATGAAAAAGTATTAGAATACAATCCACTAGACGTTGAAGCTTGGTTGGATTTTTCTACTGTTTTGTATGAAAACAAACAAACTTTGGAGGCAACAGAAGCAATTTTAGGAGGGATAAAAAACAATCCAGACGCAGCAGAATTGTACTACCGAATGGTGGCGTATTTGTTTGCCCTCAATCAAATTGACGAGGCGATGATGTATCTAGAAACGGCGTTAAATGTTGACCCTGAAAAACATTACATTTTATTTGAATATTTACCTCAATTACAAAACAACACCCTAATTGTGGAAGCGATTAGTCGTTATATAAAATAATTTTTTTAACTTTTTTAACATGAATTACACTTTAAATAATTTACCAGAACGTTCTTTTAAACCTCGCCAAGATGGATTAACAATGGTGATGGACAAAGGACTAAGTTTGAGACAAGTAGAAGATTTTATTGAGGTTGCAGGAGTGCATAGCGACATTGTAAAATTGGGATGGGCGACCTCTTTTGTTACCCCAAATTTGAAAGAAAAACTAGCTCTTTATCGCAGTGCAGGTATCCCAACTTATTTTGGAGGAACTTTGTTTGAAGCTTTTGCGGTGCGCAATCAATTTGATGATTATTGTCGTGTTTTGGAACAATTTGGGATGGAATATGCCGAAGTTTCGGATGGTTCGATGGACATTGAACACGATGTAAAATGCGAATACATTCATAAATTATCCAAATTGGTAACGGTTATTTCAGAAGTTGGCTCTAAGGATGCTGCTAAAATTTTTGCACCATACAAATGGATTAATTTGATGACCGCAGAGCTTGAAGCGGGCTCGTGGAAAGTAATTGCTGAAGCAAGAGAAGGTGGAAATGTGGGTATTTACCGTGGCTCGGGAGAAGTGAGAGAGGGTTTGGTAGATGAAATATTAACCAAAATACCTGCAGAAAAAATTATCTGGGAAGCTCCACAAAAAGAACAACAAGTTTGGTTTGTGAAACTTATCGGCACAAATGTAAATTTAGGAAATATAGCTCCTGCGGAAGTAATCCCATTAGAAACCATTAGATTGGGTTTGCGTGGCGATACATTTGATTTTTTTCTTAACAAATAGAGACCATTCTAAAAACGCTCTATATGAACACTTTTGGGTTAATTGGCTTTCCTTTGTCGCATTCTTTTTCTAAGAAATACTTTACAGAAAAGTTTCAAACCAATAAGATTGAAAATTGTACTTACGAATTATTTCCAATCGAAAATGCAGCTGAAATGTTGGATTTAGTGCGTTCAAATTCTAGTATAAAAGGGCTGAACGTAACCATACCACACAAAGTAAGTGTTTTGCCTTATCTAACCAAGTTGGACGAGGCAGCCAAAGAAATTGGTGCTGTAAATTGTATTCAATTTGTTGATAATGAACGAATAGGTTATAATACGGATGCGTATGGTTTTGAAATGTCGCTTTGCCCATTGTTGGAAAATCATCATCAAAAAGCATTAATTTTTGGAAATGGTGGCGCCGCAAAAGCGGTAAAATATGTGCTGAAAAAGTTAGGCATAGATTTTTTGGTAGTGGGCAGAAACCCTGAACAGGGTTGTATGCTCTACGAAGAAATCACCGCAAATATTTTGAGTAATTACACCATTTTGATAAACACAACTCCTCTGGGCATGATGCCCAACGAAAATACTTGTCCGCCAATATCCTATTCTGACCTTAGCGAAAAGCATTTGGCTTATGATTTGGTTTACAATCCTTTGGAAACTTTGTTTTTGACCCAAGCCAAAGCACAAGGAGCAAAGACCAAAAACGGTTTAGAAATGTTGCATTTGCAAGCCGAACGTTCATGGGAAATATGGAATACAACTTTATGAAAAACACCTTTTTAGCCCTAATATTAGTTTTCTTAACTGTATTTTTCGCTTGTAATAATCAACATTATGCACCAAAGCCACGAGGCTTTTTTAAGATTAATTATCCTAAAAAAGAGTACCGAACTTTTCAATCGGCTTGCGCCTACCAATTTGATTATCCTGTGTATGGAACAATGTTGCCGGACAATGGAAAAAACACCAAACCTTGCTGGTTTAACTTAGATTTTAAGCAATTTAATGGACAAATAAATGTTACCTATTTCCCTATTTCTTCCATCAAAGAATACGAAAGTATGGTGGAAGATGCCCGAAAATTGGCGATGAAACATACCGTAAAAGCGGATGAAATTAATCAAGTTTTGATCAACTATCCCGATAAAAAAGTTTATGGTATTTATTACGAAATAGAAGGAAATACCGCCTCATCGGTTCAGTTTTTTCTAACAGATAGTACCAAACATTATTTTAGAGGTGCTTTGTATTTTAATGAACGCCCCGCTTACGATTCGATTGCACCAGTAATTAAATTTATAAAAAAAGATATCGACAAAATGATAGCTACTTTTAAATGGAAAAATTAAGATGATAAACTTACCTTTAACCCGCTGTTCGACATTTGTAATGTCGAACAAGCTATCATAGGTTTTGTAAACCGAGAATAAACTAGGTAGAAAATGAGATTTATAGATAGAGTTACGGGTCGCAGATCCTATGATAGGGCTTCGGAATTACAAATTCCGAAGAGCGGGAGAGCGGGTAAAAAGTAAAAGGCTATGTTAACCCGAGGAATTAAATTATTTACAGTATTGCTTTTAATGACAAATTGGTATGCTTGTAGCGATAAAAAAAAGGATTTATTAGAAAAAAGAAAGCTATATACAAAAGTTGCTACCCAAATTGCTGGAAAAGAAATGTATGATAGTATATACAAAGTCGCAAATGATACCATAAAAAAATCTATAAAAAATAGATTGAGTGATTATAAATATTATATAAGCCATGATTGGTATTTGGACAGTCTAATCTGTTTTAATAAAAAAATGAATAGATGTGTGATGGCATTAAGCTCCAAATCATCCATTTTTACAACTGATGGTATGGTAGAGTTTTATGGTGCGAAAATCAATAATAAATGGTACTTTTTTAAAGGAGGAAACTTTGTGTTACCACGTGAATACTACCAAGAAGATGTAAGCCTCCCCCTAAGTACTGAAATACTTCACGAAATAGCGATAGAAAATATTTTTGGAGGATATTTAAAACAAAACAAAAAAGGTGTTTGGGAGGTAAATGAAAAATGGTTTCAATATTATTTTGGCGGTGCGAGTTGGGATTGTGGTTATTTAGGTAAACAAGGTTGGGTAGATACTTGTTCGAACAAAACTTTTGAAAATTTAATTCTCAAAGAAATTAATAAAAGTTGGAAAAATAGAGACACCACAAAAGTTTTAACACCAAACTTGCGGTAAAAAGTAAAAGACTATGTTAAACCGAGGAATTAAAGTATTTATTTTTTTAGTAATAATTACAAGTTTATATGCTTGTAGAGATAAAAAAAAGGAATTGCTAGAAAAAAGAAAATTATATACAAAAGTTGCTACCCAAATTGCAGGTAAAAAAACGTATGACAGCATATACAAAGCCGCTAACGATACCATAAAAAAAGCTATAAAAAATAGATTGAGTGCGTATTTTACTTTTATTGGAGAAGACTGGTATTTAGATAGTTTAATCTGTTTTAATAAAAAAATGAATAGATGCGTAATGGCTTTAAGTACTACAGAAGGAAAGGAAAATCAAGATGCAATGAATTATTTTTATGGTGTAAAAGTAGCCGAAAAATGGTACTTTTTTCCTGGTTCGGGTCAATATATCCTATTTCATAATTCCTATAAAGATTTTATCGATAAATCTTTCAGCACAGAAATTCTCCATGAAATAGCGATGGAAAATATTTTTGGAGGATATTTAAAACAAAACAAAAAAGGTATTTGGGAAGTAAATGAAAAATGGTTTGAATATCATTTTGGCGGAGCAGGTTGGGATTGTGGTTATATAAGTAAACAAGGCTGGATAGATACTTGTTCTAATAAAACATTTGAAAATTTAATTCTTGAAAAAATGCACAAAACTTGGCAAAGAAAAGACACTACAGAAATTTTAACACCAAACTTGCGGTAAAAAGTAAAAGGCTATGTTAAACCGAGGAATTAAAGTATTTATTTTTTTAGTAATAATTCCGCTCTTCGGGATTTGCAATCCCGAAGGCTTATCATAGGATTTTTAATCCGTTAATTTTAAAATAAAATGCCACCTTGCCCACTAGCGCAAGTCTTCCGTAGGATGTATGTGCTAAAAAAAATCAAACGGTCTATGACCGCTAGATAATAAACCATAATTTAGACCTAGTGAAAATATAAAAAATAGATAGATGATTTTTGTCAAAGACCGTGAAATTATGTGGACACATTTGCAAAGTGCGCCAGTATTGTTACATTAGGTCATTATATACCAACAAAATGATAGCTATTTTTAAATGGAAAAATTAAGATGATAAACTTACAGAAACTTACCTTTAATCCTTACCGAGAAAACACTTATATTTTGTTTGATGAAACGAATGAATGCGTGATCATCGACCCAGGGATGTACAATGGGGAGGAACAATCGAAAATGGTTAATTTTATTAACGAAAAAGGCTTGAAACCTGTTTTGTTGCTCAATACCCATGCCCACATTGACCATGTTTTGGGCAATAAATTTGTATTTGACACTTGGGGTTTGAAACCGCAAATGCATGAAGGCGAATTGGGTGTGTTACATTCGGTGGTGAGTTATGCTCCACAAATGGGGATTCAATATGATGTTTCGCCTAATCCTGAAGTGTTTTTGCCCGAAACAGGAACAGTTTATTTTGGCAATAGCAGTTTGGAACTTATCTTCGCACCAGGTCATTCGCCTGCACATTTGTGCTTTTATGCTAAGGAAGAAAAGTTTTTGGTGGGTGGCGACGTACTTTTTTACAATAGCATTGGGCGTACTGATTTGCCAGGAGGTAATCACCAACAGCTTTTGGATAGCATTAGAACAAAAATTTTCGTCCTGCCAGACGATTGTTTGGTTTATCCCGGTCACGGCCCTAAAACCTCGGTAGGATTTGAAAAAGAGAACAATCCATTTTTGAAATAAACAATTTAAGCGTGAATTTCTCATTTTACATAGCCAAAAGGTATTTATTTGCCAAAAAATCGACTAATGCCATCAATATTATTTCGGCCATTTCGGCGATAGGTATTTTTGTGGGCAGTGCCGCTTTGGTTATTATTTTGTCGGTTTTCAATGGTTTTGAAGAGATGGCGCTCAAAATGTTTAACACCTTTACACCTGAATTGATGTTGACCCCAAAAATTGGGAAAACTTTTGACCCCAACACAAGTTATTTTAAAGCACTAGCATCCAATTCTAATGTTTTGTCTTATAGCGAAGTTTTGAGCGAAAAAGTGGTGTTAAAATATAACGACCGACAGTCGGTAGCGGTGATAAAAGGCGTGAGTGATGGCTTTTTGAACAACAATCGCTTGGATAGCGTAACGGTGGAAGGAAACTTTGTGCTAAACAATGATGCAGGAGCCAATGTGGTTATAGGTGTTGCCTTGCAAGATTATTTGCGAGTAAATACTTCCGATCCATTTACGCTGCTTCAGTTTTTTTCACCCAATAAGTCTAGCAATTTCAATGATGTAAATCCTGCGAATCATTTTACGATAATGAGTGCGCCCGTTTCGGGTGTGTATGAAGTGCAGCAAGAATTGGGAAATGTAGCGATAGCGCCACTCTATTTTGCTCGTGAACTGTTGAACGAAGAAACAAAAGTTTCAGCCATAGAGCTCAATTTTAAACCTGGTACAGATGTAGATGTTTTACAATCTCAAATCAAAAATGAAATTGGCAATGCTTTTTATGTACGCAACCGATTGGAGCAAAATGAATCTTTGTATCGAGTTTTAACCTCTGAAAAGCGGATGATTTACTTTATTTTAACCTTTGTTTTGGTGATTGCCATTTTTAATATCATTGGCTCTTTAACAATGCTGGTGATAGAAAAAGAAAAAGACATTATGATTTTGAATAGTTTAGGTGCCACAAAAAGTGTAATTCAACGTGTTTTTCTATTAGAAGGAATGATGATTACTGTTTTTGGATGCCTTTTGGGCTTGTTTTTTGGATTTTTATTTTGTGTCTTACAGCAAAATTTTGGTTTTATTAAAATAGGAGAGGATGCAGCAAATACATCCTATCCTATCGCAATGCAAGGTTTTGATTTTGTTTTGGTATTCTTTACGGTTTCAGTTTTTTCGTTTTTAGCAGCATTTTTAGCCGCCAAATTAAGCGTAAAGAATCTTAAAACATCGCTTTAATTTTTTCGGCAGCCGATGCCAATTCTTCTTGGCTAGGCTTTAATTTTTCTTTTGCAAAATTCATATCACTCACGTTATTCATCGGGATAAGATGAATGTGTGTATGTGGCACTTCTAGACCAATGACAGCAACACCAACTTTTTTACAAGGAAAAGCTTTTTTAAGCGCTACAGCCGTTTTTTTTGCAAATAAGGTCAAACCACTAAGGTCGGCATCTTCCATGTCAAAAATATAATCTACAGCTGTTTTTGGGATGACCAACACGTGCCCCATCACCAAAGGGCTCACATCCAAAAAAGCCAAATAGTTTTCATCTTCGGCTACTTTGTGCGCAGGGATTTCTCCGTCTATAATTTTAGCAAAAATTGTTTTCATTTTCGTTATCGGCTAATTTCTAAGATTTCAAAAATCATTTTTCCTGCTGGAACTTGAATTTCTGCACTGTCGCCAACCGATTTTCCTAACAAGCCTTGTGCTATTGGCGATTTGATAGAAATTTTGCCAGTAGCAATGTTCGCTTCTGTTTCTGGAACCAATTGATAAGTCATTGTAGCCCCATTATTTTGGTTTTTTATCTTCACTATAGATAAAGCCAATACTTTTGATAAATCAAGTTTACTTTCATCTATAAGACGAGCGTTTGCTAATGCGGCACTCATTTTGGCAATTTTTGCCTCATGCAAACCTTGCGCTTCTTTGGCAGCATCGTATTCTGCATTTTCAGACAAATCGCCTTTGTCTTTTGCTTCTGCAATTGCCTTAGAAATGGCTTGTCTATCTACAGTTTTTAGTTTGTGTAATTCTTCTTTTAGTTTTTCTAAACCTTCTTTGGTATAATAAGTAATCTCAGCCATTTTTAATTTTTTTAGGTAATTCTATAAAAAACAAACAAGACTACGTCGGTAATTAACCTACATAGTCTTGCTTTTTTGAATTGTAACGAAGATAAAATGAACTCGCTACAAATGCAAATAATTTAAGGGGTATTTTTTTAATCGTTGACAGCCAAACAAATAGCTTTGTGTTTTACAGGGCAGTTTAGCGAGTTTGCTATAAAACAAAGCTTGTTGGCTTCAATATGTAATTCGTTTGCCAATTCTTTTTGAGATCTGTCAGAAATTAAGACCTCAGGTTGAAGCAATATTTCAGTAAATCGGCCACTTTCACCACTTTCTTCCGTAAGAATACCAAGGGCATTGTCTTTGTATTCGATTACGATGATATTGTTTTTAGCACATAGATGCAAGTACCACAACATGTGGCAAGAAGAAACCGATGAAACCAAAAAATCTTCGGGGTTGTGTTTCGATTTGTCGCCCAAAAATATTGAGTCTGAGGAACCTGCAATGTTTGGTTTATCTGCAATAGATATCGTAAAATCTCTATCATAAGAACGGTAGTCCATTGTGCCTGAGCCTTTATTGCCTGTCCAAACTAAGTTCGTTTTGTATTGATGTTCTTTTTTCATGATAAATGTGTCTTTAATCCCTTACTAAGGTATGAATTTCTGTTTGAATGGAAAGAAAGTAAAATTAGAAATAAAGTGTAAAATTGAACCTAGCAAAAAATGGGGTGCCAGGTGTAAAGTGAATTTCGGAGATTGGCTCTGATTCATCTTTTAATTTACTTTCGGTATCAAATTGTGTTTCTTTCCATTTGCTGTTCAATAAGTTTTGTATGGATAATCCTACTTCCCATTTTTTTGCGGTATAATTGATGGCTCCATCGGTTATGAAATAGCCTTTTGCAATTACAGTATTGGTTTCGTTGGCGGGTCTATCGGCCATGTATCGGTAACGAAGACTTCCATTCCAACCATTTTTTTGGCGATAACTTAGTCCGCCTACGCTGGTAAAACGAGGTGCTAAAGGAAGATAGCTTTCGGCTTTCGGAACCTCTAAGGCTTTGGGCTTTGCAAATGAAAAATCAATATCGGCGAATAAATTTTTAGCCATTTCATATCGAGTAGAAAAATCAAAACCTAACCTTTGGGTTTTTCCACCTGCCTCTACAATACCTTCATCGCCCACATAAACAAACTCTTGGTCGAGCCAAAGTTGCCAAATAGCAGTTTGAATAAATAGTTTTTTTCCAATTTTAAAAACGCCTCCTAGGTCGGTTCCATAGGCTGGGGGCAGTGCTTTTTTGTCTGTCACTCGGGTATCGTTGCTATGAAATCCTTTTCCATTATATAAATAAAGTTCTATTTGGTTGTTTACTCGATAGTTGAGGTTCAGTTTTGGGCTCCATATCGACGCGTTTTTGCTTGTTTTTGTTTGAGAGAGAAGGTCTTGATAAAGATTATTGAAGTTGTCGAATCGTAAGGCGGCGGTAATATCGAACTTACTGCTTAGGTTCATTTTTTGGGTATAGTACATGGCGGTATTAAGCTCTTGTACATTTCCTAGCATAATTTGTTCGTTGTTTTCAGTTCTGTTGATGGTACGGGTTAGTTCTACATCCTTTGAGTGATCGTAACGCATTTGTACACCAAAAGTACTTTCTGTTTTGATACTTCCAAGATGGTATTCATTTTGATACATACTATTTAAACCCATCAAATTTCTATTTTCTTTTTGACGTATTTGGTCTCCATTAATGGGGTCTTCTTTAAAAAAAGTAAAATTAGAATAGAGTTCAAACAGATATTTTGAATAATACATTTGATGTCTAAAAAAGCCACCATTATCTAACCTACTCAGCCATTCTAGGTTGGCGTTGTAGCGTTCGGTTTCGCCACCTTCGGTTTCGTCTATGGCACCATAAAAACCAATTAGTCCACTATCAACCGCTCTTTCAGGTATTTGCCCAGAGGCGTTCCATTTGCTTTTAAAACCACTAATGGTAGCGCTAATGCTATTGTTTTTGTTGATAAGTCCATGGTATTTTAACAAACCATTAAATCGATTAAAATTTTGAGGATTGTCGAAAAAACCTTTTGAAAAAGAGCCTTCTCCAGCAAAATATAAACTTTGGTTTCTTTTGTTTCCTTTGGGCTGAATAAGATTTATGCCTGTAATGTTTCGGTAGGTGCCAAATTGCCCAATTTCTACTTTCGAAAAATTGTTTTCTAAATAATCTTTGGTTTTAAACTCAACAAAACCAGCGGTTGTAAAATTTCCTTTTTCAGCAAAATAAGGACCTTTGTTGAAATTTACTTTCTCTATTAATTCTGGAATCAAAAAATGCAAATCGGCATAACCTTGTCCATGTGCATGACTTACCATATTTACAGGCATTCCATCTACATTAATGTTGATATCTGTGCCATGATCAATATCAAAACCTCTTAAAAAAATTTGTTCGGCTTTACCGCCTCCAGCATGTTGTCCGATGAACAAGCCAGGAACCATTCGCAAAATTTCTTGCGAATTGTTGATGGGGCGTAGATGAATATCAAGGTCGCTAATGGTTTTAAAAACACCATTTTTGCTGCTTGCTTTTATGTTGACTTCCGCTAAGGTCGATATTTTAGATTGCAGATAAATGATGGTATCTTTTTTTGAGAAAGAAAGTGAACTAAGAGCAACTGATTTGGGTTGAAATCCAACACAGGAGATGGATAATGTGTGGCTAGTTTTAGGGACTTTTTTTAGGCTTACAAATCCGTTTTCGTCTGAAATTTGATAAAATTTACCGTCTTCGCTTTGCACAATAGCATATTGAATAGGAATTTTATTGCTTTCATCTACTAAATAAAGGTTGGTTTTTTGTGCTTTTAATGCGGTTGAAAATAAAAAGATATTGAAAAGTAAAAAAAGGTATTTTTTCATTTTAATAAAAGGTTTTTATAATTGAATTTCTGCAAGTTTTTTTGCCAACACTGTTGAAATTTTTTGATAAGATTCAAAAGTCCAACCTGCTACATGTGGGGTTAAAATTATTTTTGAAGAGCTTGTTAGTTCATCAAACCAAGGGGAATTTGCCAGCTCAGGAAATTTTTCTGTTTCCAATACATCTAAGCCTGCACCCAATATTTTGCCATTTTTTAAGGCTTTCAAAATGGCGTTTGTTTCTACAATTTCGCCCCTAGCGGTATTGATGAAAAAAATAGGTTTTTTGAAGTGAAGTAGATATTCATCATTTACCAAGTTTTTGGTTTCTCGTGTTAACGGAATGTGTAAGCTAAGAACATCGCTTTGCTTCACAATTTCTTCCATGCTCACTTCGGTGGCGTAGGCATCGCTAAAATTGGTTTTGTATTTGTCGTAAGCAATGACTTTAACATCAAATCCAGAAAGTTTTTTAGCAAAACTTTTGCCCATAAAACCATAGCCAATAATCCCTACGGTTTTTCCTTTTAACTCATACCCTCGATTTATTTCTCGATGCCAAACACCGTTTTTTATTTCTTGATTTGCCGATTTAAAATTGTTCATCAAGGCAAGCAACAATCCCAAGGCATGTTCGCCTACGGCATCACAATTGCCTTCAGGAGCATTGATGAGCGTGATACCTTTTTGTCTTGCTATCGTTTCGTCAATGTTATCTAAACCTGCGCCTGCTCGGGCGATGAATTTTAAATTCGGAGCTTTTTCTAGTAATTCTGCGTCTATTTTTAGTTTGGTGCGAATGGCAATGCCTACATATTCGTGTAAAATAGACAGGGTTTCAGTCCTTGTTATTTGCGGTCTGTCGTCCACTATAAAGCCTAAGGATTCGGCTGCGGTTTTAAATTCGGGATGTAAATCGTCAATAATTAATATTTTACCTTTCATTTTAAATAGCAATTAAGGTCGAAAGATGTTGCGTTAAGCTGATAAAATCGGCGACAGTCAATTGTTCTGCTCTTTTATCAAAAAATGGGTGATTGTCCATTTTATCTTTTGGAAGAGTGCCAGAAAGGGCATTGCGTAGTGTTTTTCTTCTTTGGTTGAAACCTGCTTTTACGGTTCTCCAAAACAATTTTTCGTCACAAGGTAAATTTTGAACCTTGTTTCGGGTTAACCTAATGACACCAGAATTGACTTTTGGCGGCGGATTAAACGAGCCAGGTTTTACCGAAAATAAATAATCAATATCGTAGTAAGCCTGAATTAAAACACTTAAAATTCCATAATCTTTTGTTCCACTTTGCGAGGCGCAACGCTGTGCCACTTCTTTTTGAAACATGCCTACCATTTCCACAATTTGGTCTTTGTGCTCCAATATTTTGAATAATATTTGAGAAGAAATATTGTAAGGGAAATTGCCAATAACGGCAAATTTATCTTTAAAAATAGCGTTAAGGTCTAGTTTTAAAAAATCGCCATTAATCAAATTTTCGCCCAAATGGGGATATTTGTTTCTCAAAAAATCACACGATTCGGTGTCAATATCTATCAAAAAAGATTCTATTTCTTTTCGTTCAAAAAGAAAATCAGATAGCACGCCCATACCAGGCCCCACCTCTAAAACTTGTTTGTATTGGTCGGTATGGATAAGCCCAGCAACAATTTTTGCTGCGATGCCTTTGTCAGCCAAAAAATGCTGCCCTAAATGTTTTTTGGCTTTTACCAAACTCATATCTGTGTGTTAATTTTTATAAAATAAAGCCTCAGCTTTTTGTTTTTTACGATAAATGTATGCCGAAATAAAAATACTTCCTTCATAAAGCAAAAACAAAGGAAAGGCGACAATCATCATCGTGTAAGGATCGGAAGTTGGTGTCACTACCGCAGCGATAATTAAAATGATGACGGTTGAGTATCTTCGGCTCGAACGCATAAATTGAGGCGTCATGATGCCCAATTTTGACAAAATATAGATGAGCACAGGAAGTTGAAACATCAATCCACAACCGATGGTTAGCGTCATCACGGTGGATAGGTAAGAATCAATGGTGAACGTGTTTAAAATCTCAGGACTTACCGTAAAATTGATTAAAAAATTGATAGACAAGGGGCAAATGATGTAGTAACCAAACAAAATGCCGACTAAAAACAATAGGGAAGCAAAAATTACAAAACCTGTTGCAGATTTTCTTTCTCTATCGTGAAGTGCTGGTTTTACAAATAGCCAAATTTCATACAAAAGATAGGGTATCCCTAAAATTAAACCTACCGTAAAGCAAGATTGCAATTGTAAGGTAAATTGTCCCGACATTTCTGTATTGATAATTTTTGCGTCAATTTTTGTTACGCAGAACTCTTTGCCTACAATTTCAGGAAAACGAGCTGCCAATTTACACATCATTCGGTAGGTCCAAAAATTAGGGTCTTTGGGTCCCATCACAATCGTGTTGAAAATGAAATTGGTGTGCCAAAGTGCCACGCCCATAAAGGCGAAAATTACAATTACGGCACGGAATAAATGCTTTCGAAACACATTGATGTGGTCAAAAAATGACATTTCTGCGTCCAATGCTTGCCCTTTTTCTTTGATGGTGTCGATGATTCCTTTGTTACTCATGTTGATATTTTATAAACAAAAATACCATTCTATTTTATTTTAGAATGGTATTTTATAAAAATTTAAGACTTATTTGTGATTTTAAAACTCAAAAGTATCCATAAATTTAGTGGTAAAATTACCCGCTCTAAAATTAGGGTCTTTCATCAATTTCAAGTGAAAAGGAATAGTTGTTTTTATGCCTTCAATCACAAACTCACTCAAAGCTCTTTCCATTGTATTTAAAGCCTCTTCGCGGGTTTGTGCTACACAAATCAATTTTGCAATCATACTGTCGTAATTGCTAGGTATTTTGTAACCTGCATACACATGCGTATCTACCCTTACGCCATGTCCACCTGGAGAATGGAAATGGGTAATCGTACCTGGCGAAGGCCTAAAGTTGTTGTAAGGGTCTTCAGCGTTGATACGACATTCAATTGCGTGCATGGTTGGTGTATAGTTTTTGCCTGAAATGGCAACACCCGCAGCTACTTTTATTTGTTCTTTGATTAAATCGTAATTGATTACTTCTTCCGTTACTGGATGCTCTACCTGAATACGGGTATTCATCTCCATGAAGTAAAAATTACGGTGTTTGTCAACCAAAAATTCTACTGTTCCCGCACCTTCGTAATTAACCGCTAAAGCGCCTTTTATAGCAGCTTCGCCCATTTTTTCACGCAATTCTGGGGTCATGAATGGAGAAGGAGCTTCTTCCACTAATTTTTGATGGCGACGTTGAATCGAACAATCTCTTTCTGATAAATGACAAGCTTTTCCATATTGGTCGCCAATAATTTGGATTTCAATGTGGCGAGGGTCTTCAATGTATTTTTCTAAATACAAAGCATCGTTGCCAAAAGCAGCACCCGATTCTTGTCTTGCGCTATCCCAAGCAGCTTCAAATTCTTCATCTTTCCACACAATACGCATACCTCTGCCGCCGCCACCTGCGGTAGCTTTTAAAATAATTGGATAACCAATTTTTTTAGCTAAGGCTATACCATCTTGTACATTGTCAAGCAAACCATCAGAACCTTCAATAGTAGGAACACCTGCTTTTTTCATGGTGTCTTTTGCCGACGCTTTGTCGCCCATGCCATTTATTTGTTCTGGGGTAGCACCAATAAATTTGATGCCATATTCTCTACAAACAGATGAAAATTTAGCATTTTCAGACAAAAAACCATATCCAGGGTGAATGGCATCGGCATTGGTCAGCTCTGCTGCGGAAATAATATTTGGAATATTTAAGTATGAATCTTTACTTGCTGGAGGGCCAATACAAACCGCTTCATCCGCAAAGCGAACATGTAAACTGTCTTTGTCTGCGGTAGAGTAAACAGCTACGGTTTTAATGCCCATCTCTTTACATGTGCGAATAATGCGCAACGCAATTTCGCCTCTGTTGGCAATTAATATTTTTTTAAACATGTTTTTAGTTTTCTCGTTATATAGCTTCTACTAAAAATAAAGGTTGATCATATTCAATTGGAGAAGAATTTTCAACCAATATTTTCACAATACGGCAAGCCATTTCGCTTTCAATTTCGTTGAATAATTTCATCGCTTCTACTACACAAAGCGTTTTACCTACGGCAATTTCGTCGCCAACATTTACAAACGGAGGTTTATCTGGACTAGCCGAACGATAGAAAGTACCAATCATTGGTGATTTTATGGTAATGTAATTGGCATTCTCATCTACACTTGGTGCCGCAGCAGCGGGAGCTGAAGGGCTTGCAATTGGCGCTGCAGGCGCACTTACCGCAGGCGCTACTGGTGCCGATACCGCAGGAATTGTTGCCTGAACGTAGGTAGGTGCTTCGTTAGTTTTGATGGTAATTTTGAAGTGTTCTTGTTCTATAGATACTTCATTTACACCTGATTTAGATACAAATCTAATGAGTTCCTGAATTTGTTTAATGTCCATTTTTAATAATTTGGTTATTAATTTTTACAATTGTTTTAAACTTAATAAGTCGGTAAAGATAAGGTTTTGAATTAAAAATACACAGCTAAAATGTAGCGGAATAAAAAAAGTGTCTTTTTTTAGCATCTAAATCAAGTTTGCTTTGCTTGTTTTGCAATTTTTTCTAAGTTCTTTGCTCTTTAGGGAGGCAAAAAGGGATTCGATTTGTGTAATTTGTTTATTGTAGACTTCGCAATTTTAACCTAGTTCGGATTATCTGCATATAAAATTCAGTAGGGTTAATTTATTATTTAAAAAAGCCAAAACCCTCATAGATTTTGTTCTACAAGGGTTTTGTATGATGTATAGCGTTTACTTAGCGTTTTAGTAAGCCCATTTTAAATAAACCGAACCCCAAGTAAATCCACCGCCAAATGCAGCTAAGATGATATTGTCGCCTTTTTTGAGTTTACTTTCCCACTCCCACAAACAAAGTGGAATGGTTCCATTGGTGGTATTTCCGTAACGATCTATGTTTATCATTACTTTTTCGGTGCCCACATTCATTCTGTTGGCAGTAGCGTCAATTATACGTTTGTTGGCTTGATGAGGCACTAACCAAGCTACGTCATCGGCGCTGAGTTGGTTTTGTTCCATAATTTGGGCTGCCACATCCGCCATATTGGTTACGGCAAATTTAAAAACAGTTGTTCCATCTTGGTAAACTACGTGTTCGTTGTTTTCAACCGTTTCACGAGAGGCAGGTCTAACCGAACCGCCTGCTTTTTGACCTAAATAAGCGGCTCCAGAACCATCACTTCTTAAAATAGAATCTTGGATTCCCAAACCCTCTTCATTAGGTTCTAACAATACAGCACCGCATCCATCACCAAAGATAATGCAGGTGGTACGGTCTTTATAGTCAATGATAGAAGACATTTTATCGCCTCCTACTACAATTACTTTTTTGTGTTTTCCCGATTCGATAAATTGCGCACCAGTGGTTAAACCAAAAATAAAACCAGAACAAGCGGCTTGCAAATCGTATCCCCAAGCGTTTTTAGCGCCAATTTTATCGGCTAATAAATTTGCCGATGCAGGGAACTGAAAATCTGGTGTGGTCGTACAAAATATAATCAAGTCAATTTCTTCAGCAGAAATACCTCTTTTTTTCAACAAACCATTCACAGCGTGAACCGCCATATCAGAAGTACCAAGGTTTTCACCTTTTAATATTCTACGTTCTTTTATGCCCGTTCGGGTTACAATCCATTCATCTGAAGTATCGACTAAAGTTTCTAATTCTTTGTTCGTCATTACATAATCAGGAACGTATCCGTCAACAGCCGTAATAGCAGCGTAAATTTTACTCATTTTTTTAATTTTTGAATGCGGATTGGATTTTCTCAGTAAGTTTACTGGTAATCATATCTCTAGATTGGAATATCATATTTTTTACAGCCTCAGCACTGCTAATACCGTGACCAATAATTACAGGTGCGTTTACCCCTAAAATTGGGCTACCGCCATATTGCTCGTAGTTAAAACGGTCAAAAAACTCATCTTTTAACCCTTTTTTGATGGTCAGCACATAAAATGATTCTGCCAATTTAAGCATTACATTTCCTGTAAAACCATCGCAAACAATTACGTCTGCTTTGTTGTTAAAAAGGTCTCTGCCTTCTACGTTTCCAATAAAGTTGAACAAATTGGTGTCTTTCATCAAAGGGAAAGTAGCCAAACTTAGCATATTTCCTTTTTCGTCTTCTTCACCGATGTTCATTAAACCTACTTTTGGGTTGTTGATTTGGAGAACGCTTTCGGCATACAAACTACCTAAAATGCCAAATTGAAGTAAAACATCAGGTTTACAGTCTGCATTTGCGCCTACGTCAAGCAATAAACCTACACCTCCACTTAGTTTTGGAACAATAGTAGATAAGCATGGTCGGATAATACCTGGAATTGTTTTTACGCTAAACACAGCACCAACAAGCATAGCGCCAGAGTTTCCTGCGCTTGCAAAAGAATCGATTTCACCATTTTTAAGCATGTTGAAACCTACTGAAATACTTGAGTTGGGTTTTTGAACAATAGCTTTAGTGGGGTGTTCGCCCATGCCAATCACTTCGGTAGTATGTACAAATTCGAAATGGTCTGGATTAACACCTTTTTCGATAAGTATTGGCTTAATTTCATTCGAGTCGCCAATGAGCACAAGGTGTTCATTGGGATTTAATTTTTCATAAGCAGCAATTGCACCTAAAACAATAGTTTTTGGGGCATAGTCGCCACCCATTATGTCTAAACCTATTTTCATGTTAAAAAATTAGTTTGTATGAAGCAATATTACCTCATACAAAATCATCAAACCCAATGTTTATCATTAGGTTTGATGAAAGTACAAAAAATTTTTAAAGAAAATTAACCTATGCTAGTATTTTCGATAAGTAATTTACCATTATAGTATAAATTACCATCAACATTGTAAGCGTGGTGTGGTACGTGGATAGCGCCAGTAGTTTGGCAAGTAGCTAAAGAAGGAGCCTCTGCTTTGTAGTGGGTTCTTCTTTTATCTCTTCTTTGCTTCGAAATCTTGCGTTTTGGATGTGCCATTTTTTGTTATTTTAATTGGTTTATTGTATGTTTTTTAATGCGTCCCAACGTGGGTCAATATTTTTATTTTCTTCTTTTATGCGCAAAGATGCTAATTTTTCAATCATTTCTTGGTCGCATTTTTGGTTTCCGTTTTCTTCGCAGTTTTTAATATACGGTACAGAAACATTTATTACTTCATATAAAACACTAGAAATGTCGATTGTATTTTCGTTTTTATTCAAAACTATAATCTCTAAATCGTCTTCAATAATGTCATTTTCGCCAAATTTCACAATTTGTCTTTCTTTTATTTCTATCGGAGATAGAAAATCAGCAAGACAAGTATCACATGAAAGTTGAATGTCGCCTTTTATCGTAAAATTTAAAATCAACATGGTTTCTTGTTTTTCCATGTCAACTTTTACGTTTAAGTTGCCGTCTTTAACCAATGAATATTCAAAAACATCGAAAAAAGACTTATTTATTTCAAACTCAAAATTGTGATTTCCCAACTTTAGCCCTGTAAACGGAATCGAAAATTCTTTTAAAGGTTTCAAATTATCATAAAATTTAGCTGGCAAAGCTACACTTTTTTTTATTCTTTTTGTAATTATTTTACAAAATCTACTCTTTTAATTTGCGTCGTCTTTAATGTCTAGTGCAGTTTCAATAATTTTTCCACCAACTTTTAATTGGTTTTTGAGCATTTCTTCTTTTTCTTTTCTGTTTTTTGCTAAATGTATAGCGGTAAAAATAGCTTCGGTAAAAGAACTTTCATTTGCCACATTTTTTCCTGCAATGTCAAACCCTGTTCCGTGATCGGGCGATGTGCGTATTATTTTTAATCCTGCTGTAAAGTTTACACCTGAGCCAAAAGAAATGGTTTTGAAAGGGGTAAGCCCTTGGTCGTGATACATTGCCAATACCGCATCAAATTTTTTATACGTTTCGTTTCCAAAAAATCCATCGGCAGCATAAGGACCAAAGCAAATAATGCCTTTGTCGAAAGCTTCTTGTATAGCTGGACTAATAATTTCGCCCTCTTCTTTACCTAATAAACCATTGTCGCTGGCATGTGGATTGAGCCCTAAAACGGCAATTTTAGGTTTTTCAATCCAAAAATCATTTTTTAAGGTTTGATTGATGAGCTGAATTTTTTTTAAAACCTTCTCTTTGCTAAGGCTTTTCGGTACGTCTAAAATAGGAATGTGCCCAGTTACAACGCCTACTCTTAAATTATCATTGATGAGCAACATAAGTGAATCAGCGCTCTTGCTTTTTTCTTGTAAATATTCGGTATGACCAGGGAAATTAAATTCAGTAGATTGAATGTTGTTTTTGTTGATGGGCGCAGTCACTAAAGCGTCTATTTCGCCATTTAAAAGGTCTTCAGTGGCTTTTTGTAAAGATAAAAGCGCATATTTCCCTCCCGTAGCATTGTCTTGTCCAAGGTCAATTTTCACATCTTCTTCCCAGCAATTAATCATATTTGCTTTTTTAGCATTTGCTTGACTAGGCGTATTGATTACTTGAAACGTAAAATCACCCATGTTTAGTGATTTTTTGTGATACGAAGCCACTTTTGTATGCCCATAAACTATCGGCGTACAGTAGTTTAAGATTTTTGTGTTGGCCAATGTTTTTAAAATTACTTCTAAACCAATGCCATTTACATCTCCTATGCTAATTCCTATTTTAATTTTATCACTCATAATTTTTTGTTCCAAAAATTTGGGTGCAAAATACAGATTTTAATTGTTTTTTATGCTTTTATAATCCATCAAGTTGTAAAAACAGGAATAATTACCTGTTTATTGTAATTTAGGATTGTTTTTATGTCTTTCGCTATCTCGGCTTGTTTTTTTAATCATGTTTTTTTCGAACGCTGCGCTCAAATTGATGCCTGTTTGGTTTGCTAAACAGATAAGTACAAACAAAACATCTGCCATTTCATCGCCTAGGTCAACAGTCTCGTCGCTTTTTTTGAAAGATTGTTCTCCATATTTCCGACTCATAATTCGAGCTACTTCGCCCACTTCTTCCATTAAAATGGCGGTATTGGTCAGTTCGTTAAAATAACGAATGCCGGTGCTGTTAATCCATTTGTCAACGGTTTTTTGTGCTTCTTCTATGGTCATATCGTTTGTTGTTTGGTTTTTTATGATTTATTTTTGGTATCCATTAAGATGGTAACTGGACCATCGTTTCGCAAATCTATTTTCATATCTGCACCAAAAACACCCGTTTGAATTTCTTTTCCAAGTAGCAAAGTGAGCTTCTCAATCATTAATTGGTAGATGGGGATTGCTTTTTCGGGTTTGGCGGCCTTCGTAAAACTTGGTCGATTGCCTTTTTTTGTTTCCGCAAAGAGGGTAAATTGACTGATGAGTAAAATTTCGCCTTTTACATCGCTCAATGATTTATTCATTAATCCATTTTCATCAGAAAAGATACGCATGTTGATGATTTTCTGCGCCAACCAATCGATGTCTTCGGTTTGGTCTTCGTTTTCGATACCGAGTAGTACTAAAAAACCTAGATTTATTTCGCCTGTTTTTTTCTCGTTTACGGTGCAAGAAGCATTAGTTACTCTTTGAATGACAGCTTTCATTGGTGTAAAAATTAGGCTCTAGTTTCATTTCCATGGTAAATACTGAGGTAGCTCTCATAACGGCTTAAAGCTATTTCTTCATTTTCTACGGCTTTGATGATAGCGCAATGTGGCTCGTTGATATGTCTACAATTGTTAAATTTACATTGATTCAGCATTTCACGCATTTCGCAAAAGTAGTGACTTAGTTCTTCGGGCTCGATGTCGAATACACCTAACTCTCGAATACCTGGTGAATCGATGAGGTAGCCGCCAAATGGAAATTGATGCATTTCGGCAAAGGTTGTGGTGTGTTGCCCTTTGTCGCTTGCTTCCGATATTTCTGTGGTTTTAATGTCGAATCCTGGCAGCAAGGCGTTGATTAAACTAGATTTTCCTACTCCCGAATGACCGGAAAATAAAGTGATTTTATCTTTTAGCAAGTTTTCGATAAGGTTGAGGTTGATTTTTTCTAAAGCAGATACTTCATAACAAGGATAGCCGATGTTTTCGTAAACGGTTTTATATTCCTTTAGTAATGCCAAACCTTCGGCATCGTATAAATCAATTTTATTAAAAATAAGTATGGTAGGAATTGAATACGCTTCGGCAGTAGCCAAAAAACGGTCGATAAATCCAAATGAGGTGCGGGGCGAGGCAAGTGTGACGACCAAAAACGCTTGGTCTAGGTTGGCGGCAATGATTTGCGCTTGTTTCGATAAGTTAATTGATTTTCGAATGATGTAGTTTTTTCTAGGTAGCAATTTGTGAATAATTCCGTTTTCGGAATTAGGCTCTAGTTCAAACTCCACTTGATCGCCTACGGCAATAGGATTGGTGGTCTGAATGCCTTGAATTCTAAATTTACCTTTAATCCGACAAAGATAGTCTTGGTTGTTTTCGGCACGTATTAGATACCAGCTTCCTGTTGATTTGATGATTAATCCTTGCATAATGTTTGGTAAAGGTATGAATTAGGAGCTTTAATTGAGTTAAAGATGATTAAAAAATATCTTATATGAAATATTAATACATTTTTTATTACCTTAGACGAAAAATTATTTGTGTAGTAATAAATCTACACGTACTTATAGATTAAAAAATTAAATAAAAACTAGAAAAATGAGCACAGAAAACAAAGAAGAACAGAAAAAAAGCAACAATCTTTTGTACCTATTATTACTATTAATTTTTGGATTGTTGTGTTCTACAATTTATTACGCTTCGCAAAAAGGCACTGTAGAACGCAAAATAATTGTAGTTACAGATGAAAAAGCAAAAGTTCAGGAAGAAGTAGATAGGCTTACAGAAGAAATACAAATTGCAACTGCAAATTTAGGTAAACTAACGGGAGAGATGAAAGAGAAGGAAGAAGAGTACTTAAAAAAATTGAGTAGTTTAAGAGCTGAGTTAACCAATGCAAGCTCTAAAAAATTAGCGGCACTAAAATTAGAATTAGAAACCTTAAAAGGAGATGTTAGTCTTTATTTGTTGGAAATAAGTAAGTTGAAAGCAGAAAATAAAGGCTTAACTGTGCAAAGAGACAGTTTGCAGGTAACGGTTAAAAAAGTTGTAAAAAAGGTAGAAGTAGTAGAAAAAGAGAACCAAGAATTATCGTCTAAAAACGAAGCTTTAACAAAAGCAGCGGCAGCTTTAAAAGCAACTAACTTTGTGGTTAAATCTTTTAAAGTAAGAAAAAGTGGAAAAGAAATAGAAGTTGCTAAAGCAAAAAAAGTAAAGAAAATAAAACTAGACTTTAAGATTCATCCAAATAGTTTAGCTTATGTAGGAACTCATGAAATTTTTGTTCAAATGTTGAATGAAGAAGGTGTAGTTTTAGAAGGGGTATCTGGCGGTAAATTTGAAATAGATGGAAATGAATTAACTTACACAAATAAAACAAGTATTGATTATGCTAACGAAGAAAAGGATTACACGCTTAGCTGGGCGAATACTGTACCTTTTCCTGCTGGGAATTATACAATCATTTTATATAGTGATGGTTATTTAATGGGTAAGGCGAAGTTTGCGTTAAAATAATTTAAAAACTATTTGGAATAACAAAATATATACGTTTACTTTACGATATACAAAAAACAATGAATCAATCAACTATTACAATTATTAGTACCTCAACAACAATCGGCTATAGCTGTATTGGGGCGTGCTAATGTTTTAATTTTTTTTAAATAAATTGAAAAGCGCCTCGAAAATATCGAGGCGTTTTTTTTATGCAACAAAAACTATGAAAGTATTAAAATTTGGAGGAACATCTGTAGGTTCAGTACAGAGCATCAGTGCATTAATGGGTGTTTTGAAATCGCAGAACCAAAATTCAGTTGTGGTCTTGTCGGCAATGAGTGGGGTAACCAATCTGCTCACCGACATGGCGGAAAAAGCAGCCTTAGCGCAAGATTATAGCGCCGCCTTAAAAGAAATTGAAACTAGGCATTTCGAAGTGGTAAGGCATTTTTTGTCTGCGGCGGATCAAAACCCTATTCTTACGAAGTTGAAAATCTATTTCAACGAAATTGAGGATTTGTTGCAAGCCGTTTCAAACTTGCAGGAATTAAGTTTGCAAACCAAAGACTTGCTGCTAAGTTATGGCGAACGCTGTTCAACCCTGATGGTTTATTACATTGCAAAGCAAAATTTTCCTGATTCGGTGTTTGTGGACGCCAGTGAATTGATAAAAACGGATAGTAATTTTGGTCAAGCCAAAGTGAATACGCAATTAACCGACTTGTTGATTAACGATTTTTACCAAGCCAATAAAAACAAAATGTGGTTTGTAACAGGCTTTGTGGCGAGCAACGAATCAAACAGAGTAACTACTTTAGGAAGAGGAGGTAGTGATTATACAGCTGCAATTTTAGGTTCGGCATTGCATGCGGAAGAAATACAAATTTGGACAGATGTAAACGGTATGATGACTGCCGACCCAAGAATGGTTAAAAAAGCATTTTCATTGCCTGAACTAAGCTATACCGAGGCGATGGAGCTTTCTTATTTTGGCGCTAAAGTAATCTATCCGCCGACCATGATTCCTGCTTTTTTAAAGAAAATTCCTATTGTAATTAAGAACACTTTTGACCTTAATTTTGCAGGAACTTATATTCGACACGGTGTAAAACCATCTTCTTTGCCTATCAAAGGGATTTCTTCCATCGATGAAATTAGTGTCATCAATTTTTCGGGAAGTGGGATGGTAGGCAAAGCAGGCTTTAGTGGCCGATTGTTTTCATTGTTGTCGAATGCACAAATCAACGTTATTCTCATCACACAGTCATCGTCTGAACACAGCATCACTTTCGCAGTAAAACCAAACGATGCACTTAAAGCCATTGATTTGATTAATAAATCATTTGAATTGGAATTAGACGCCAAGAAAATTGAACAGCCTGTAGTCGAAAATGGATTGGCAATTTTGGCTATTGTAGGCGAAAACATGAAACATACGCCAGGCATTTCAGGTAAATTATTTAACGCCCTGGGGCGCAATGGTGTGAATGTAAATGCCATCGCTCAAGGTTCTTCAGAATACAATATTTCAGTAATTATTGGAAAATCCGATTTGTCGAAAGCTGTAAATGCGGTACACGATGCTTTTTATACAGAATTGAATAAAACTTTACACGTTTTTTGTTTAGGAACAGGAAACATAGGGAAAACATTGTTTAAACAATTTCAGGCACAAGCCGAATTTTTAGCCAAAAACAATGATTTGCAAGTAAAAGTGGTAGGGATGAGCAATAGTCGTAAGATGCTCATTATGCCCGACGGGATTGACTTGAATAATTGGGAACAATTGCTCGAACAGCAAGGAGAAACGGCTAAATTAGAGGATTTTGTGGCGAAAATGAAACAAGTTAATTTGCCTAATTCAGTATTTGTGGACAATACAGCTAGTGTCCTTCCAATTCCATTTTATCAAACAGTTTTTGAGGCAAATATTTCGGTAGTAACTTGCAACAAATTGGGCAATTCGGCAAGTTTAGCGCAATATCAAGTTTTTAAAAATACGGCCCGCAAACATGGTGTTGATTTTTATTACGAAACCAATGTGGGTGCAGGATTACCCATCATTCGCACCCTCAAAGATTTGATGATGAGCGGCGATAAAGTAGCGAAAATAGAAGCCATTTTGTCGGGAACGATATCCTATATCTTCAACAATTTTAAAGGCGACGTGCTTTTCCACGAAATTGTAAAAGAAGCACAAGAAAAAGGCTATACCGAACCCGACCCAAGAGATGATTTGAACGGAAAAGATTTTATGCGTAAAATCTTAATTTTAGCTAGAGATGCGGGTTATGCTTTTGAAGAATCCGACATCACCATCGAACCTATTTTGCCTCAAGCTTGTTTAGAAGCACAAACGGTTGCCGATTTTTATCAGCAACTAGAACTAAACGTAGCTTATTTTAATCAACTTAAACAAGAAGCGCAAAGCCAAGGCAAAGTATTGCGCTACATCGGAAAACTTGCGGATGGAAAAGCCACAATTAGTTTACAAATGGTAGATGAAAATCATCCATTTTATATGCTTTCGGGAAGCGATAATATCATTTCGTTTACTACCGACCGATATAAAGAACGCCCTTTGGTGGTAAAAGGTCCAGGAGCAGGTGCAGAGGTAACTGCCGCAGGTGTTTTTGCCGACATCATCAATGTAGGGTCTAATTAAACTAAAAAAACCATTTTGAAAACACTAAATATGAAAAATTCGATAAAAGTTTTTGCGCCCGCCACCGTTGCCAATGTAGTTTGTGGTTTCGATGTTTTGGGTTTTGCAGTAAACGAACCTGGCGATGAGGTAACAATGAATTTGACCAACGAACCAGGGGTTAAATTACTTAAAATTATAGGAGACGGCGGAAAATTGCCCTTAGCTACCGATAAAAATACGGTGAGCGCTAGCGTAAAACATTTTTTAAAACACATTAATCGCGAGGATGTAGGCGTAGAAATTGTCCTTGAGAAAAAGATGCCAATCGGTTCAGGTTTAGGTTCTAGTTCAGCGAGTACAGTAGCGGGTTTGTTCGCTATTAATCAGTTGATGGGGAATGTATTGTCGGCCAAAGAATTGGTTCCCTTTGCCATGAAGGGTGAAGAATTGGCTTGCGGTTTTGGACATGCCGACAATGTGGCGCCTGCCTTGATGGGTGGTTTTGTGTTGGTGCGCAGCTACGAGCCTTTGGACTTGATTTCCTTGCCCACACCCGCCAATTTATTTGCCGCCATTGTCTATCCAGAGGTAGATGTGCCGACCAAAGACGCCCGCCAAATGATTCGACGCAATGTTTTGTTGAAAGATGCCGTTACCCAATGGGGAAATGTGGCGGGCTTGGTGAGCGGTTTGTTTTTGAATGATTTGGATTTGATTGGACGCAGTATGACCGATGTTTTGATTGAACCTGTTCGTTCAATTTTGATTCCTGATTTTCCTCTTTTACGCCAATTGGCGATGGAAAACCAAGCCATAGGTTTTGGAATTTCGGGCTCAGGGCCTTCCGTTTTTGCTTTGGCAAAAGACGAAAGCACAGCCAAAAAAATAACGCAAACTTTGCAAAATCACCTTAAAAAATTAAATATCAATAGTCATGCCTATGTTTCGGCAGTAAATGCCGAAGGACCAAAAATAATCTAAACCATGAAGTTTTACAGTACCAACAACCCCGACTTGAGTGTCAGCTTTAAAGAAGCTGTTTTCAATAGTATGCCAGCCGATAAAGGCTTGTACATGCCCACTAATTTACCAGCCTTACCCGCCGATTTTATTCAAAATATTGAAAAATATTCGATGCAAGAAATCGCTTTTAAAGTAGCCGAAACCTTGTTGAAAGACGACATTAGTGCAAAAGATTTAAAAGCCATTATCAACGATGCCATTAATTTTGAAGCACCCATTGTAGCTTTAGACAAAAACACCTTTGTTTTAGAACTTTTTCATGGTCCTTCTTTGGCTTTTAAAGATTTTGGAGCGAGATTT
>JAIEMU010000135.1 GCA_019751895.1 Sphingobacteriaceae bacterium
GCATTTTTTTTGTTGTAATCTCTTCCAATGCCCAACGTTTCTCCATCAATTACGGCATGAATGGTAAATAATTTGTTGTTTTCACCAGCCTCATTGTCCTTTAAATCGAAAGAGAAAATCTTAGCTTGTTGTTGGCACCACTCGATTAATTTACTTTTAAAGTTCGTTTCCGTAACTTCTAAGGTATGCACATCGATGTAAGGTTTTACGATGCGGTTTAAGATAATTTTCTTAGTGAAATCGTAGCCTTTGTCTAAATAAATAGCACCTATCAAAGCTTCAAACGCATCCCCAAGCATAGAGTGATTTCCACTTTGAGGGCTTACAATTTTCTTGTCATATTGAATTAAATCATCGAAGCCCATTTTACGAGCCAATTGATTTAGATTAGACCTACTTACGATTTTAGATCTTAGTTGGGTTAAAAAGCCTTCGTCTTTATAAGGGTAGTTTTTGAATAAAAGCTCTGCAATAACGGCACCTAAGATGGCATCACCCAGAAACTCTAAACGTTCATTACTGCTTTTAATGCCATTTTTCAGCATTTTTGCAACAGAACGATGCCTGAAAGCCATTTTATATAGCTTTACATTTCCAGGTACAAAACCTAAAATATTTTTTATTTTTTTTAAAAATATTTTATCGGATGATAATTGAATTTTGACAAAGTTTAACAAATCGGCTAAATTTTAAATAGAAGAAAACTAATCTTCATATTTTTTAAAAATAACAGATGCATTGTGTCCACCAAAACCAAAAGTGTTGCTCAATGCAGCTCTAACATTACGTTTTTGAGCTTTATTAAAAGTGAAGTTTAGCTTAGAATCAAAAGCAGGGTCATCAGTAAAATGGTTAATCGTAGGTGGTATTGTATCGTTTTGCACTGCCAAAATGGTAGCGATTGCTTCAACAGCACCTGCGGCACCTAACAAGTGACCTGTCATTGATTTTGTAGAACTGATGTTTAATTTGTAAGCGTCTTCGCCAAACAAATTTAAAATAGCACTACTTTCACTTATGTCGCCAAGCGGCGTAGAAGTTCCGTGCACATTGATATAATCAATGTCAGCGGTAGTTAAGTTTGCGTCTTTTAATGCGTTAGTCATTACCATTTTAGCGCCTAATCCTTCGGGGTGAGGAGCTGTAATATGGTTTGCATCGGCACTCATGCCTCCGCCAACTATTTCGGCATAAATTTTAGCTCCACGAGCTTTAGCGTGTTCTAATTCTTCTAAAATAATTGTTCCTGCACCTTCGCCAGCCACAAAACCATCTCTGTCTTTATCAAAAGGACGAGAAGCAGTACTTGGGTCGTCGTTGCGAGTAGATAAAGCATGCATTGCGTTAAAACCGCCAATACCAGCTTCATTTATAATTGCCTCAGAACCTCCGCTGATAATTACATCGGCTTGTCCTAAACGAATATAATTGAAAGCATCAATCATTGCGTTTGTTGCAGATGCACAGGCAGATACAGTAGAAAAGTTAGGTCCACGCAAACCATATTTAATTGAGATATGCCCAGGAGCAATATCGATAATCATTTTTGGAATGAAAAATGGATTAAATCGAGGAGTACCATCACCGTTTGCAAAGTTACTTAGCTCGTCTAAAAATGTTTTTAAACCACCAATTCCAGCTCCCCAAATCACACCAATTCTATTGGTGTCAAGTTTTGAAAAGTCAAAACCACCATCTTTTACGGCCTCTTCAGTAGCAACTAAAGCGTATTGTACAAATGGGTCTAATTTTCTAGCTTCTTTTTTCTCTAGAAAATCTTCGGCATTGAAATTTTTAAGTTCACAAGCAAATTTAGTTTTAAACTTTTCGGTATTAAAACTAGTGATAGGTGCAGCCCCACTTACCCCATTGATAAGACTATTCCAGAATTCCGGAACGGTATTACCTATTGGAGTAAGTGCGCCTAAACCTGTAACTACAACTCTTTTAAGTTCCATTTATGTGGATTACATGCCTTGCGGCATATTTTTTTTGATTACTTTACTGTTTTTTCAAGGTAAGCGATAGCTTGACCAACGGTGCCGATTGTTTCAGCTTGATCATCAGGTATAGCAACATTAAATTCTTTTTCAAATTCCATAATAAGCTCTACGGTATCTAAAGAATCTGCACCTAAATCATTTGTAAAAGAAGCTTCTGGTGTAACTTCGTTTTCGTCAACTCCTAATTTTTCAACGATAATTGCTTTAACTCTTGATGCGATATCAGACATAATTTTATTTTTTAATGGTTAATAATTCTGTGCAAAGAAAAATAAATTTTAACACTTTTCAAATGTTTTTTATTTCTTAATTTTATTTTAACTTGAAAAGTAAAACAATTGCAAAATTAGTTTTTAATTTCGCAATTCTCTAAAAAATATTTATTTTGGCAAAAGTTCACCTTAAATCTCATTTCGATTTCGATTTTACGCTTATTTTAATAACTTCAACATTAAGGAGTTATACGCTTTGTCATAAAATAAATTTAGCCTTAGATTTTTCATTTGAAAAAGTGAAAGACCATGAAATATACAGCGATTCTGCAAATTGCAGTTTAAGTTTCGCTTGTTTTGAAAATCTTTTAATCGAAAATGAAGTCAATTGTTATCTTGTTGCCAATCGAAATAGTCAAGGTTTTTTGATTCCTGAAATGAATAAAGTTGATTATTTTATGATTTTACAACATTTTAATGATAAAGAACTATTGGATTTAATCCTTAAAACACTAAATAGTTTTGCTGAAATTCAGGTCGCAATTTTGATGGATCCATTGAAATTAAAGTCTAAAGAAAATTTACTCATTTGATTTTGTATTTGGATGGTGTATAAAATACACTATATTTGATTTTTGTAAATAGCTAACCACTGACGATAATGATATGCGTTAGGCTGTTTTAAATATTCACGTTAAAAACAATAAAAAATGAAACCTTTTCACTCTAGAACAAAAATTGTAGCAACTTTAGGACCTGCATCCGCAAATCCAGATGTATTGTATAGCATGTTTAATGCTGGTTTAGATGTTTGTCGATTAAATTTTTCGCATGGTTCTCAAGAAGATCACCAAGCAGTATTAGATACCATCAGAGGTCTTAACAAAAAATACAAGTTTAATGTAGGTATATTAGCCGATTTGCAAGGTCCAAAAATTAGAATTGGAAAAGTTAAAGATGGTGGCATCAATTTAGTAAATGGCGCAAAAACAATCATCACTACTCATGAATGTATTGGAGATGAAAATAGAATTTATATTACGTATCAAAACTTCCCTAAAGATGTTAAAGCTGGCGAAATTATTTTGCTAGATGATGGTAAATTACAAATGAGAGTTTTGGAATCAAATTTTATTGACGAGGTGATTTGTGAGGTTGTGCATGGTGGTATTTTAACTTCTCGTAAAGGTGTAAATTTGCCAAATACTAAAGTTTCTATTCCTTCACTTACGGAAGAAGACAAAGAGAATTTAGAGTTTATACTGAAAAATGATGTTGAATGGGTTGGTCTTTCTTTTGTAAGAAATGCGCAAGATATCATTGAATTGAAAGATATTATCAAAGAACGTGGCAAAACAGCAAGAGTGGTTGCTAAGATTGAAAAACCTGAAGCAATTGATAATATCGATGAAATTATCGCTGTAAGTGATGCAATAATGGTTGCCCGTGGCGATTTAGGTGTTGAAATGCCAATGGAACAAGTTCCTTTGTTGCAAAAAATGATTGTACAGAAGTGTAGAGCAGCATCTAAACCTGTAATTATCGCTACACAAATGCTCGAAAGTATGATTATCACGCCTCGCCCTACCAGAGCAGAGGTAAATGATGTAGCCAACTCTGTTTTAGACGGTGCAGATGCAGTGATGTTGAGCGGAGAAACCTCAGTGGGAGAATTTCCTTTAATTGTAATCGAAACGATGCAGAAAATTATTTGTAACGTGGAAGAAAACAGTTATCCTTTTCATCCAGAAAAATTTTTACAGAGCGATTCGAAAAGCTTTTTGAGCGACGCAATGTGTGATTCTGCTTGTTTTTTATCTAAACAAACCAATGCTGTTGGCATCGTTTCTATTACTTTGAGTGGTTATACTGCTTTTGAAATAGCGAGTCATCGACCAGAATCTCCAATATTTATTTTCACAAGCAACGAAGCTTTATTGAATACATTAAGCTTAATTTGGGGTGTGAGAGGTTTCTTTTATGATAAATTTGAAAGCACCGATAACACAATTACAGAAGTTAACGAGTTTTTGAAAAAGAAAAAATTAATTAAAAAAGGAGATGTAATTATCAATACAGCGGCCATTCCAATGGAAGTAAAAGGTAAAACCAACATGGTAAAAATTACATTGATAGATTAATGTTTAAAGAAAAAGTTTTCATTTTATTAACAGCTGCATTTTTTTTCGCTTGTTCATCCAAGAAATTTGCCCAAACGGATAGAATATATAAAAAAAATGCGGCTTCCTTTGCAGGTATAATTAAGCAAGTAGCCCCTGAAAATCAAAAAATTGATTCTTTGCCTTCTACTACACCGCAATATTGGGTAGGTACAGTAAACATGGGCATGAGAAAACCCAACTTTGTGGTTTTACACCATACCGCTCAAGATTCAACGGCTCAAACACTGAAGACTTTCACGATAACCAAAACGGGCGTTAGTGCGCACTATGTAGTGGGTAGAAACGGTGAAATTGTACAAATGGTAAATGATTATTTAAGGGCTTACCATGCTGGAGCAGGAAAATGGGGCAATGTTACGGATTTAAATTCTTGTTCGATAGGAATAGAAATAGACAACAATGGCGTAGAACCCTATTCTGAAATACAAATTCAAAGTGTTTTGAAATTGTGCAAAACGTTAAAAAAAAGATACAACATCCCCGTGGCTAATTTCATAGCACATGCAGATATTGCGCCAAAAAGAAAATCAGATCCTGCCAATTTCCCTTGGCAAAGGTTGGCTCAAAATGGAATTGGCTTTTGGTATGACGATGTAATGGAAACACCACCCTCAAATTTCGACGCTTTAAGCGCACTTAGAATTATAGGATATGATGTTTCGGACGCGAAGGCTGCCGTTGTTGCTTTTAAGCGCCATTTTATTCAAACAGACCTTTCGGCAACTCTGTCCGAAAACGACATTAAAATTCTTTTTAATCTCTATAAAAAATATTTGTAATGCAGATTGCTAAATAGCAGTTTGTATTCTCTTTTTTATTTCTACCTTAGTTTTTTTAAAAACAAGACTAATTATTTAAATTTGTTTAAAAATTAAATAAGCCTTATGAAATTTAAGTCATTATTAGAAAGTAGCACAGACAGTTCTTTATCTGTTCAAAAATTACATTTTTCAAAGCAACAAATTATTAATAGATTATTAACGCTGGGCAATGCGACCATATTGGAACTTAGTAATGAGTTGCAAATGAGCATCCCTACGATTACGAAAGTAATAAACGAGCTGTTAGAAATTAATGCGGTTATAGATTTAGGTAAAATTGTGAATAGTGGCGGTCGCCGTCCTTCCTTGTATAGTGTAAATGAAACTTGCGCCTATTTTTTAGGTGTAGAAGTAAAAAGAGATGATTTTATTTCCATAGGAATTCAAAATATAAAAAGCGAAATTGTAGGTATTGAAATCGAAATTCCTTTTGTTTTAGTAAATACAGAGGAGTCTATAAATGCTTTTTGTGACAAAATTAATTCATTTATTGCGACTAGCGGCGTGAATAAAGACCTAATTATAGGAGCTTGTGTGAATTTTTCAGGAAGAATAAATTCTAAAGAGGGCTATAGTCATAATATTTTATATAATGAAAATAAACCTTTAGCCGAAGTTTTAGCGGATAAATTAGCACTTAAAGTTTGGATTGAAAACGATACCAGAGCGATGGCATTTGGCGAATATTGCCATGGGGCAGTTGACGAGGAGCAAAATATTTTATTCTTAAATTACAGCTGGGGAGTTGCGATTGGAATTATTACGGGCGGCAAACTTTATTACGGAAAATCGGGTTATTCGGGCGAATTTGGTCATTTTAATTTATTTGATAATGATTTGACTTGTCATTGTGGTAAAATGGGTTGCTTAGAAACAGAAATTTCAGGTTGGTCGTTGATTGAGCAATTAAACCAAGCGGTAAAAGAAGGTAAAAAAACAACAATACCTTTAAACGATAAAAACCAATGTACCAATCACCAAAGCATTATCGCTGGCGTACTAAACAATGAAGACAATTTGTGTATTGAATTGATTACCAACCAAAGCGAAAAAATTGGAAGATATTTGTCTGGTTTGTTAAATATTTTTAACCCTGATTTATTGGTTATTGGAGGGGATTTCGCAAAATTAGGAGATTACGTACTTCTACCAATTCAAGCGGCACTCAAAAAACACACTTTAGGATTGCTAAATAAAGATGTGAAGTTGAAAAAATCAGTACTTGGTTCTAAAGCGGGTGTAATTGGCGCTTGTTACATTGTAAAAGAAAAGATGTTGCATTCTTTTGTCAACGGCTAGTTTGTAGATTACCTGTTTTTAGACAACAAGTAATAAACAAAGAGAATACCTTGTTTCAAATTAAATTTAGAATATTTCTAAATTGCAAAAAATCGGCAATAATATTTTTTAATAGTATAATTTCAATCATTAATTAAATACTTTTGTATCCATTCTAACACTAAATTTTTAAATCAAATGAGTAGTTTAAGTAAAGCTTTTTCCTCTTCAATCGGAAAAAAAGTAATCATGGGCATCACAGGCCTATTTTTAATCTCTTTTTTATTAGTTCATTGTTTTCTAAACGCTTTTGTGTTTTTCAACGACAATGGCTTAATGTTTAACATTGGCGCACATTTTATGGCTACCAATTGGTTTATTAGAGCGATGGAATTTGTATTAATGGGCGGTTTATTGTTGCACATTGTACAAGGTGCAAGATTAACTTTTCAGAATAATGCAGCTCGACCAGTAAAATATGCTGTAGCCAATGGACAAGCCAACAGTAAATGGTACAGTCGTTCGATGGGTTTATTAGGTACTTTGTTGTTAATATTCTTAATTGTACATCTAGGAAATTTTTGGGTAGTATCTCGTTTCACAGGAATACCTACACATGATGCGAATGGTCATGAGGATTTGTACGCTGTGATGAAAAAAACTTTTGAAAATGTTTGGTTAGTGGCATTATATGCCTTGTCGATGATTTCTTTGGGATACCATTTATTACATGGATTTTCATCAGCATTTCAAACCATGGGATGGAACCATAAAAAATATACGCCGCTTATCAAGTGCATTGGACTTTGGTTTTCTATTCTTATTCCATTGCTTTTTGCAATTATGCCTATTGCAATGTATTTTAATTGTATTAAATAATTTCGAACCGTATTAAACAAAATATAATGTCAACATTAAATTCAAATATACCAGCGGGAGAATTAACCAATAAATGGACAAAATATAAATCTTCTGTTCCTTTGGTAAACCCAGCAAACAAAAGAAATTTAGAAGTTATTGTAGTAGGTTCTGGTTTAGCGGGCGCTTCTGCGGCAGCTACTTTAGCCGAAATGGGCTACAAAGTAAAATGCTTTTGCTTTCAAGATTCGCCTCGTAGAGCGCACTCAATTGCTGCTCAAGGAGGAATAAATGCTGCTAAAAACTATCAAAATGATGGAGATAGCACTTATCGTTTGTTTTATGACACCATAAAAGGGGGAGATTATAGGGCTCGTGAGGCAAATGTTCACCGTTTAGCCGAAGTGAGTTCAAATATTATAGATCAGTGTGTTGCACAAGGTGTGCCTTTGGCAAGAGAATATGGAGGTTTGTTAGACAACCGTTCTTTTGGTGGTACACAAGTACAAAGAACATTTTATGCTGCTGGACAAACTGGTCAGCAATTGCTTTTAGGAGCATACAGTGCTTTAGAGCGTCAAGTAGGGATGGGGAAAGTAGAAATGTTTACTCGCCATGAAATGCTTGAAGTAGTAAAAGTAGATGGAAAAGCTAGAGGAATTATCGCTCGTAATTTAATTACGGGAGAGTTAGAACGTCACTTTGGTCATGCAGTTGTTTTGGCAACTGGTGGCTACGGAAACGTATTTTATTTATCAACCAATGCAATGGGTAGCAACGTAACTGCTGCTTGGAAAGCAAATAAACAAGGTGCATTTTTTGCAAATCCTTGCTACACGCAAATCCACCCTACTTGTATCCCTGTTTCGGGAGATCATCAATCAAAATTAACTTTGATGTCAGAATCTTTGAGAAATGATGGAAGAATTTGGGTGCCTAAAAAGAAAGATGACAACCGCAGAGCGGTAGATATACCAGAAGAAGAAAGAGATTATTACTTGGAACGCCGTTATCCAGCTTTTGGGAATTTAGTACCAAGAGACGTTGCCTCTCGTGCGGCTAAAGAAAGATGCGATGCAGGTTATGGTGTAGGTGCATCTAAAAAAGCAGTTTATTTAGATTTTACTTTCAATACAGAACGTTACGGTAAAATTGAAGCGAATAAAAACAACATCCAAAACCCAGATCACGCTACAATTATGCGTTTAGGTAAAGAAGTTGTTAAAGAGAAATACGGCAATTTGTTTGACATGTATAAACAAATTACAGGCGAAGATCCATACGAAACACCAATGCGTATTTATCCAGCGGTTCACTACACAATGGGCGGTTTATGGGTAGATTATAATTTAATGACTACTGTTCCTGGATTGTATTGTTTGGGCGAAGCCAATTTTTCTGACCATGGTGCAAATCGTTTGGGAGCTTCAGCTTTGATGCAAGGTTTAGCAGATGGATATTTTGTATTGCCATACACAATTGGAGATTACTTGTCGAAAGAATTAGCTACTAAGGCTTTGCCTTTGGATCACCCAGCTTTCGTAGAAGCTGAAAATAAAGTTAAGGAAACTTTAGATACTTTAATTAATGTAAAAGGTACTAAATCGGTTGATTATTTCCATAAAAAATTAGGTTTAATTATGTGGGACAACTGCGGAATGGCTCGCAACGAAGCAGGTTTGAAAGCTTCAATTGCAGCAATTCAACAACTGAAAAAAGATTTTTGGAGTGATGTACTTGTTCCTGGCACAACAGATGAATTAAATACGGAATTAGAAAAAGCCCTTCGTGTAGCGGATTTTATAGAATTAGGAGAATTGATGTGTATCGATGCTTTAAATCGAAATGAAAGTTGTGGGGGTCACTTTAGAGAAGAATATCAAACTGAAGAAGGTGAAGCATTACGTGACGACGAAAAGTATGCCTATGTAGCTGCTTGGGAAAACAAAGGCGATGGCGAATTTACTTTGCACAAAGAAGAATTAAAGTTTGAAAACATCAAAATAGCACAAAGAAGTTACAAATAGTAAAAAGTGAAATTGCTTTTTAAAGCATTAATACACTAAATTACGAATTACTAGACATTTAAAATTTCAATACGATGAGTACAGGAAATATGAATTTAACGCTAAAAATTTGGCGTCAAAAAAACACTAAATCTAAAGGAGAGTTGGTAGATTACAAAGTAGCCAACATTTCTCCAGATATGTCTTTTTTAGAAATGTTTGATGTTCTTAACGAACAACTGATTACTAAAGGAGATCAACCAATTGTTTTTGACCACGATTGTAGGGAGGGAATTTGTGGAATGTGTTCAATGTTTATCAATGGACGCCCACATGGACCAAAAAATGGCATCACAACTTGCCAATTGCACATGCGTTCTTTTAAAGATGGAGACACGATTACTGTAGAGCCTTGGCGAGCACAAGCCTTTCCTGTAATAAAAGATTTGACCGTAGATAGATCTGCATTTGATAGAGTAATTTCTGCTGGTGGATTTATATCGGTAAATACAGGAAATGCGCAAGACGCAAACAATTTACCAATTCCAAAAGCAAACGCAGACGCTGCTTTCGAGGCCGCCGCTTGTATAGGTTGCGGAGCTTGTGTAGCCACTTGTAAAAATGCATCCGCAATGTTGTTTGTGTCTGCTAAAGTTTCACAATTAGCGTTACTGCCTCAGGGACAACCAGAAAGATACAAAAGAGTACAAAATATGGTAGCGCAAATGGATGCCGAAGGATTTGGTAATTGCACCAATACGGGGGCTTGTGAAGCTGAATGTCCTAAAGGCATATCGCTTGAAAACATTGCTCGTATGAATAGAGACTATTTATCAGCAAAATTTGTTTCTCAAGAAGAGGCATAAAATAAATTATTTTTAAAAAAGAGTTTAACAATAGTTAAACTCTTTTTTTTTGAATATCCAAAGTATATTTTTTCGACAATTTAAAAATAAAGAAATAAAATGTTGATAAGTAATTATAATTTTGTAGTTTAGCGGAGTTATTAAATTGCCTTAAAAAGCATATTTAGAATGGTTTTATGTAGAAAAATAAAACAATTTAATTTATAATGTGTATAACTATTGGATAAAAATCAACAAAACCAACTTTACATAGAAGTTTTAACTTTTGAAAAAATGAAAAAATATGTATTCTTTTTAAAGCTAAATTTATTTTTTGCTTTAATGTTTTTAGGTATTAGTGTAAAAGCACAACAAGCAACTTATATTAATCATCCGACAACATTTTTTGCTAATCAAGGTTTTTCTTGGTTTGGAAATGTAACCTTTGGTCCCAATGCCATTGTTCATATTCAAGATGGTGCTAAACTTAGTTTTTATGGCGAAACAATGAAAGTTGAACCAGGGGCTAAATTTATTTATATTAACTCAAGTGGAGGTGTTGTTCAAAAAGGAACAGGTGCAATCGTTTTTAAGGAAGGAAACCCATTAAATACGGGTATTAAAAAACAAAACTTAATAGGTAATTTAGGTAATGTTGTAATTGATAATATAAATGGAGTTCGTTTGCAGGGTAATGCGTTAATTTCAAATGAAGTTAGCTTTATCAAAGGAAAGTTTTTTTTAGAGAACTTTAATTTGATTTTGGCTGAAAACGCTCAATTTTCTAATGTAAATGAAGATATGTATGTTGTTACCGAAGGAACAGGGGTGATTAAAAAATCTATTCCATCTTCCAAGTCTTTTACTTTCCCAGTTGGAACTAGCGTTAGTTATAACCCAGCTACAATAACAACAAATACAACAGCTCAAACATTTAGCGTTCAAGTAGCTGATTTTACTAATAGTTTAGCTGATGAAAAGTCTTTGGCAAGTAGAAGTATAGATAGAACATGGCAAATATTTAGTGATGCCAAAACAAATGTTGAACTTTCGTTGCAACACAACGTAGCTTCAAATCAATCAGGGTTTAATGGCGTAAAGAGCATTATATCGCAACAAACGGCAAAAGGTACTTGGTCTCAAAGTTGTTTTGTTGATCCGCTTACGACAAGCAATATCACTTTTGGTAAAAATGTTATAATTCCCGCTGGAATTGATGATACGGCTTATTTCACCAAACAAACAAGTGTATGTAAGGATGTGGATTTAGCAATTGTTAAATCAGTGTTGTTAACTACCTCATTTAATAATGAGTATTTTGATTATAAGATTTCAGTTACGAATAATGGTTCAAAAATAGCGTCAGCTGTTTCTGTTTTAGATGAATTACCTAAAGGTTTGAAATATGAAGCTAGTACTCAACCTTCAGATGAAAAAATTAAGCCAAGTTATGATTTAACAAAAGGACCCAATGGTACTTTAAGTTGGACATTAGGAGATGTTGCCGCTCAAGCAACAATTGATTTGGTTTTTAGAGTGATTTACGAAAGTGCAGTTGATTTAAAACCAGGCGATTCTATTACGATTAGTAATACTGCTGTAGTTGTTTGTGCTGAAGATGCAAATTTAGCAAACAATGAATCTACAGCCCTTAAATATATAAATGTGTTTCAAGAATCTAAAAACGTATTTACACCTAATGGAGATGGGAAAAACGATTATTTAACTTTTCCTGAAACGGGAATTGGTAAATTCAGTAATTTGGAAATTTATAATAAATTAGGTAATATTGTTTTTAAAGCGATAGATTATAAAAATGATTGGCAGGGTGTAGGTTTAAAATCAGGTACTTATTTTTACTATTTAAGATTTAAAGATGAAAATGGAGTAGAGCGTAACAGACGTTCATGGATTACTTTAATTAGAGAAGAGAACTAAAGAAAGAGCATTGAAAATGAATAAAAAAATATTTTTTTACATCTTTTTTTGTAATATTTGGATAGTTTCGAATGCACAAGAGAATGAACAATTTAGTCAATATATGTTTAGTGGTGTCTATATTAATCCAGCTTATTCGGGATATAAAGACCAACTAAATGTACATACTTTTTATCGTAACCAATGGTTGGGGATTGATGGTGCGCCAAGAAGTTTTTCTTTCGCTGTTGATGCGCCTGCAAATAATGGTAAAGTAGGTTTGTCGTTCATAGCTGGTGCCAATAGAATAGGTGCACAGTCTTCTAATTGGGCATATACTAGTTTTGCCTATAAAGTACGTTTGGGGAGAAATGAAGATGAAAAATTATCATTTGGCTTGAGTGTAGGGCTTCTTCAAAATAGTATTGATGGAAGAAAACTAAGACCAGAAGATACTGGTGATGTTCTTATTCCGCAAGAATTAATAAGTACCTCTTTACCCGATGCAAGATTGGGTGTTCATTATTCAAATGACAAATGGTATGTGGGGCTATCAGCTGAAAATATTTTAGCAAAATTCATAAAAAACAGAAATAGACAAATTAATTTTTTCAAAAATGAAAACCCTAATTATTATTTAACGGCAGGTGTTTTACTGCCTATTAATGAAGTTATTCAAATTAAACCATCTTTTTTAATTAAAGAAGATTTAGATAATTCTTCGGCCGTGGATGCCAATTTGTTTTTCTTGATTAAAGATAAGATTTGGATAGGTACTGGTTATAGATATATTAAATTGAAAGAGCAGGGTAGATATATTGATAATGGAAACTATAAGAGTATTTTGCAATCCCAAAAAAGCATAATAACGATGATAGAGTTTTTTGCTAGTGAAAAAATTAGATTGGGTTATGCTTATGATAAAACATTGAATGATTTTTCAGCAAGTACGCTGGGTATTCATGAGTTATCTATTGGTTTTTATTTCAAATCTAAAAAAGAAATTCTTGGTACTCCGAGACGTTTTTAGAATTTTAAAAAAATTAAAAAAAATTGTTTGTGATTAATACAACATCCAGAATGAAAAAAATATTAGTACTATTTGTTTTTATATTATCTTTTTACGCCTCTCAAAACGCAAAAGGTCAATATGCATTAAAAAAAGGTGATGCAGAATACAATTTGTTTAATTATGACTTGGCAGCAAATTATTATTTGAAAGCATATAAAAAGAAAAAAACATTTCGTGCCATTTTTGGTTTAGCGAATAGCACTTTTTTAAATGGCGATTATGAAGGTTCGGAAGAATGGCATAAATTGTTAGTAGAATATCCTGAATGTACACTGGATATGAAATTGCAATATGCAGAAGTCTTAAAAAAGAATGGAAAATACGCAGAAGCTAAAAAAAATTACCTGAAGTACGTTAACTTAAACAAAGGTTCAATTACTGAACAACAACAGATACTTTGGTTAAGTTCTTGTGAAAATAGTTTGTATTGGCTAGATAATCCTAATAAAGCACAAGTTTCAAATGCTGGAAATTTTAATACAAAGTATTCTGAATGGGGATTTGTAAAGTCGGATATAGGTTCTTTTTTCTCATCTAACAGACCGAATATAGACAATATAAAAACAGATGGTTTTTTAAGTTTTGATCCTGTATTTTCCAGCAGTTATAAAAAAGCGAATAAATATAATATTTTTCAAGGAAGCTTAGGTGGTGCAGAAAATCTAAGTAGGTTAAATATAGACTTTGATTTAGGTTTTAAATATCAAATGGGTACCATTTGTTTAAATAAGTCGGCAGATGAGTTATTTTTTACCACAATGGAAATTCATAAACTTGTTTTGAAAAATAATAAAACAGTACAAAAACCTAGAGTACAAATTTTTTCTTCAAAACTTCAAGGAGGTCGCTGGTCAACTCCCGTTCCATTTTTTTTAAATAATCCTAAAGAATATTCGGTTGCGGAGCCTTTTATTAATTCTGAAGGCAATAAATTATATTTTATATCTGATATGCCAGGAGGAATGGGTGGGTCTGATATTTATGTTTGTGATTTAGACGAAAGAGGAAATTGGTCTGAGCCTTTAAATTTAAAAGAAATCAACACCTCAGGAGAAGAAAGGACACCTTTTTTAGATGAAAATGGTAATTTATTTTTCTCATCTACTGGGTTCGTAGGAATGGGAGGTTTAGATATTTTCGTGGCCAAACGTCAAGGAAATCGCTTTTCAAAACCATATAATTTAGGTTCCCCCCTAAATTCGCCTCTTGACGATTTGTCATTTGCGTTATCGGGAAAAAACAGTGGAACTATTGCTTCAAACAGAAAAGGAGGAAAAGGAGATGATGATATTTATAACTTTAAAAATTTAGATATTTCGCAATTGCCGGATCGTAATTCTTCTGATTATTTGGTGAAATTAAATCCTATTTCAAATCAAAATATTGAGGCAAAATCTGATTTAGCTAATCAGCAAGGAGGTTATAACAAGCAAGGTTATAACTTGCAAGGCTATAATCAGCAAGGCTATAATTTACTAGGTTACAACCAGCAGGGGTATAACCAGCAGGGTTATAACCAACAAGGTTATAATCAGCAGGGTTATAACCAGCAAGGAGAATACAATAAGCAAGGAGGCTACAATCAGTCAGGAGGCTATAGCAAGCAAGGTTACAATCTTCAAGGTTATGATAGACAAGGCTATAATCAGTTAGGGTATAATATGCAAGGCTATAATATGCAGGGTTATAATCAGGAAGGCTATAATCAGCAAGGTTATAATAAACAAGGAGGATATGATAAACAAGGAGGATATGGTAAGCCAGGAGGATATAACCAGCAAGCATCTAGTAAAAAAGTTATAACTAAAAAAGTTTTAATCCCTGAATTATATAACTATTCGAATGAAGAAGGATTAAGTTTTAAAGCAGATGGAACAGAGGGAACCAGTAAAAAAGCAATAAAAGTTACAGGATATAATGATATTTATTTTGCTTTCGACTCGGATCAACTGTCTAATCTTGCAACTGAAACTTTAGATGAATTCATAGAATATTTGAAATTAAATAAATATAATATTATAGAAATCAAATCTTTTTCAGATTCAAGAGGCGATGATAACTATAATTTAATACTTTCAATGAAACGAGCTGAAAGTGTTAAATACTATATGTTGAAAAATGGTATTGAATCTTCTCGTATTATATCAAAAGGTTATGGAAGTGCTTATCCTTTAAATAAATGTGCAAAAGGAGTATATTGTACTGAGGCTCAACATCAAATTAATAGAAGAATTGAATTTCAAATTATTCGAAATTAATTAGGATATTTTAAAAGGGAAATATGAAAAATATTGTGTGTATTTTTTTATTTTTTTCTTTTAATACTTTTGCTCAGCACCAACATTTAATAAAGGGAATTGTTCCTAGCTCGGCAGATAAAAAAGTTTCATTAAAGGGGTTTACGATTGAAGGAGATACCCTAATCTTTGAAACTAAGGCAGATTTAAACGGTAACTTTATTCTAAAATATCCTAGTAGCTATGTTGGAGCTGCTTTAATGGATATTAATGGGCTCAAATCATCTATAATAATTTTAAATAAAGAAAATTTTGAATTAAAATGGGATAAACCTAAGGAGTCAAATGAGTTGTCATTTGTGAATTCTAAAGAAAATACTATTTTTTACGAAGGATTAAAGATGTATGAGAATGCCGAGGGTAAAAAAGCTGCTTTAGCATATCTTTTGCCTTTGTATGAAAAAAGTGAAACTAAAGAAAGAGATTTCATAACTGCTGAATTTGAAAGACAAAATCAAATTAGAGCAAAGTATATGGAAGGTTTACCTGAAAATACATATGTAAGTTATTATTTAAAAGTTAGAAATTTACTTGTAGATGTATCTTTAACCCCTTCTAGATTTCCTGAACGTGTATCTGATAACGAGAAAGATTTTAACGCTTTGAATTTTGGAGACAAGCGGTTGCTTAGATCAGGTATGTACAAACAGTTGTTTGAGTTGTATTTCCCTTTGTTGGAGACCTACGGAGTTGACAAGAAGTATGAACACATTAATTTTAGCATTGATGCAATTCTTAGAAGCGTAAAGTCGAACCCTAAAGTGTTGGGTGTTTTTTCGGAAAATTTATTTAATTTCTTAGAGCAAAGAAGTTTGTTTCCTGCTTCAGAACACCTAGCATTAGCCATGTTGAACGATAATGACTGCCATTTAGATGATAATCACAAGTCATTATTTGAACAATATCGTAAAATGGCTACTGGTAAAATTGCGCCTGAAATTGTGTTTGAAACTCCTGTGAATGGAATTAATAAGCTTTCAGATATTAAAAATAAGTACAGATTGGTTGCTTTTGGGTCGAGTTGGTGCCATAAATGTGCTACAGAAATTCCAAAATTCAAAACTTTTTATCAAGATTGGAAATCTAAAAATGATTTAGAGATTTTATTCATTTCTTTAGATACAGATAAAGCAGCATACGAAAAATTCGCAGCTAGTTTCCCAGGTGTAAAAGTTTGCGATTTTAAAATGTGGGACACCAAGGCGGTAAAAGATTATTGTGTATTTGCAACACCTACCTTTTATTTAATAGATCAATTTAATAAAATTTTATTAAAGCCAAGTTCATTAGAAGAATTAGATGGATGGCTAAAAGTTCATTAGTGTAATAATGACCGTTGCACGCCTATTTATCTGAAAAACTTCAAGATATTTCAATTAATATTTGTGAGTGAGGTATTTAATTTATGATTTAGGGTTGTGAAAATAACACAGAACTCATCATTTAAATTTAGTAGCAAATAAACGCAATCGTAGATTGGCGACCTATTTTTAACCTTATAAACAAACATTATTCTAGAGGAAATATATCAACAGGAAAACCTGCTTATAAAGATTTGCTACTTTTTAAAATAAATTTATCGCAAACATGTTATGATTTAAGTGAATTATTTAAACCTTTATAAAAACAATTAAAGAAGTATAAAATCATTGTCAAAACAGGTGCTATTGTGGATGCAAGCATTATTGATAGTCCTTTGAAATCAAAAGGAACGTCTCATATGAGATAATAACCCAAGATCGAACATAGCTAATAGCAAAGTATATAAACTATTAAAACAAATTCAAACAAAATGAGCCCGATAAAATATCGAGCTCATTACTATCAAAGTTAATTATAAATTTGTACAAACTTTTTTTGGTAGTCTAAAATTATCTTTTTTATGCAAAATAATTAATTGCTTTTGGCGCTTAATAATGTTTTGTTAGTACTCCAAATTCTATATTTAACCTCTAGTTGTTCAGGTACATAGATTACAATTGGTAATTTGCTATTGTATCTTGTTATGTGCGAATTTATGTGTACAAACGTATTTTTTTTCTTATCGTTGGCACAACCCATCATCGTGCCTCCCATCTCTCCGTTAGAATTTGCCGTAAAATAATTGTATCCCCAGCCTTCTAAATTGTTTTCTTCTATCTTTCCTTGCATAAAGTAAGTATTGCAGTCTATCAATTTATTTGCGCCTACAAACAACTCCACTTTAAAATCATTTTCGTTTGCTTTGCTCGCCAAATGGATCACCACTTGCTTCATACCTTCACTCGCTTTTGGAAACATACTGCTGTCGTTTTTATTTTGTTGTGCTTTCACATCTGGTGAAATTGCAAATAAACCTAGCGTTAATAACAGCGTAAGCGCTAATTTGAATTTTTGTGTTTTCATTTTTTTGTAATTTATACGTTCTTGTTATTTAATGATTTCTAAAATTTCATCTACATATTTTCTTTCATTCGCCAACCGAGGCACTTTGTGTTGACCACCCAATTTGTTTTTTGTTTTCAACCAATTGTAAAAAGTATCTTTTGGAGCATTGTGTACGATGGGCCTGCGAATAGCAAGATCTTTAAATCGTTTGGCATCATAATCCGAATTGAGCTCCCGAAGGGTATGGTCTAAAATATCGATAAAATGTTCAAAATCGTTGGGCTGTTGTTCAAATTCCAAAACCCATTCATGCGCACCCGCTTGATTACCTTTGAAATAGACAGGAGCAGCAGTATAGTCTTTTAGAATGGCATGGGTAAGTTTGCAGGCTTTTGTCAACGCATTTTCGGCATTGTCGATAATCAATTCCTCGCCAAAAGCATTGATAAAATGCTTTGTTCTCCCCGTTATTTTGATTCGATAAGGGCGTAAGGTGGTAAATTGGATAGTGTCACCAATCATGTACCGCCACAATCCGGCATTGGTAGAAATAATTAAAGCATAGTTTTTATGCAATTCTACCTCGCCCAAAAGTAAGGTTTTAGGTTGTTCATCGTTTAGATTTTCTAGGGGTAAAAACTCGTAAAAAATACCATAATCTAACATCAACAACATATCTTCGCTGTCGCTTTGGTCTTGAATACCAAAAAAACCCTCTGAGGCATTGTAGGTTTCCAAGTAATGCATCTCATTTGAGGGAATGAGTTCTTTAAATTGTTGACGATAGGGTGCGAAATTTACAGCGCCATGCACATACAATTCTAAGTTTGGCCAAATTTCTAATAAATTATTTTTACCCGTTATTTCCAATACTTTTTTTGCCAACACTAAGGTCCAAGTAGGTACGCCCGAAATATTGGTTACGTTTTCTAAAATGGTGGCTTCAGCCATTTTTTCCATTTTGTTTTCGTAATTATCCATCAAGGCAATCGACATATTGGGGGTGCGATAAAATTCGGCCCAAAAAGGTAAGTTTTTAATCAATACAGCCGATAAATCGCCGTAAAACGAATCGGGACTAAGTTGATTTATTTGATGACTGCCGCCCAAAACCAAACTCTTGCCCGTAAACATTTGCGTGTTTGGTCTGTTGTTGAAGTAAATAGAAAGCATGTCTTTACCTCCTTTAAAATGGCATTCCTCTAAGGCTTCTTCCGATACGGGAATAAATTTACTTCTATCGCTGGTGGTTCCAGAAGACTTTGCAAACCATTTTATTTCCGACGCCCAAAGAATATTTTGCGCTCCGTTGAGCATTTTTTCGATGTAAGGCTTTAAGGTATCGTAATTTTGAATGGGAACTTTTTCTCGGTATTGGTCTGCGTTTAAAATATTTTTATAATCATGCATTTTTCCCCATTCGGTATTTTTTGCAGATAAAATCAACTCTTGCAACCATTCCTCTTGCACATCTTCGGGATATTTCATGAAGAGTTCAATTTGATGGATGCGTTTTTTAAGTATCCAACTAAATATAGAATTTACAATTGCCATTTTTGTGATTATAAAACTTTTTTACGGAGTTCGAAATTGTTACCTAAATACACTCTACGTACCATTTCGTTGGCTGCCAAAACCTCAGGTGTGCCTTTTTCTAATATCTTTCCTTCAAACAATAGATAAGCTCTATCGGTAATGGATAGGGTTTCTTGTACGTTGTGGTCTGTAATGAGTACCCCAATGTTGCGTTGTTTGAGTTTGGAAACGATGCTTTGAATTTCTTCCACAGCAATTGGGTCAACGCCAGCAAAGGGTTCGTCTAAAAGAATAAAATTAGGGTCTGCGGCTAGGGCTCTTGCAATTTCGGTTCTTCTACGTTCACCGCCAGAAAGTAAGTCGCCTCTGTTTTTTCGCACTTTGTGTAAGCTAAACTCGTCAATCAATTCTTCTAATTTTTCGTGGCGTTGCGCTTTGTTCAAATTGGTCATTTCTAAAATCGCCATCACATTATCCTCAACCGTAAGTTTACGAAATACCGATGCTTCTTGCGCCAAATAGCCGATTCCTTTTTGCGCCCTGCGGTACATTGCATCGTTGGTAATGTTCTCGTCGTTCAGGAAAATGTTTCCATGATTAGGTTTTATTAAGCCTACAATCATATAAAAAGAGGTGGTTTTTCCTGCGCCATTTGGCCCTAACAAGCCTACAATTTCGCCTTGCTTTACTTCAAAAGAAACATCGTTTACAACGGTTCGTTGTTTATATTTTTTAATTAAATTTTCGGCTCTTAAAATCATCTATATCTTTATTCCTTTAATGTTTAATTGTATTCTTTTTTTGTCTTTCCATGTGTTTTCTTCAATGGTATAGCAAATCGAAAAGCTATGGTTTTTCTTTATTTTTTCTGCAAATTCAGCCAAGCCAAATGCTATGCATTCAAAGTTATCTGAATTTTCTTGTTTTACCACTAATTTTAAATGTTTTGTGCCTACAATATTTGGTGTGCCTACAATTTGCACTTGGTGGGATTCAAACACGGGCGACATATTTTGAGGACCAAAGGGTTCCATTTGATTCAAAATACGTTGAAATTTCGGATTAATTTGTGTTAATTTTAATTCGGTATTGATATTTATTTTTGGAATTAATTGATCGGCTGTAATGCTATTTGCTACGATTAGTTCAAATTTTTCGATAAATGCGGGTAAATTTTCAGGTGTCAAAGTTAGTCCAGCAGCAAACTGATGTCCGCCAAATTGGGTAAGCAAATCCGAACAATTTATCAAAGCCTCATGTAAATCAAATCCCATTACTGAGCGAGCTGAGCCTGTTAAAAATCCATTCGATTCGGTAAGCACCACGGTAGGACGGTAATAACTTTCCGTTAGTCGGGAAGCCACAATGCCTATCACACCTTTGTTCCAATGGGATTGAAAAACGACCGTCGTTTTTTTGTTTTGGTAATTTTCAGCTTTTTCTAATTGTTCAAGTGCTTCTCTGCTTATTTCTTGGTCAATGTCTTTTCGCTCGGTGTTTTTGGTGTTGATGAACGTGCTCTGGTCAAGTGCTTCATTGGTTTCGCATAGCAACATTTTTACCGCCATTTTTGCGTGATCCATTCTTCCTGCGGCATTAATTCGGGGTGCAATTTTAAACACCACATCGCTAATGTTATAATGAGTTGTTTGCCCCGATACTTCCATCAATGCTTTCAAGCCTGCACTAGGATTTTGATTTAGTTTTATCAATCCATAATGGGCTAATATTCTGTTTTCACCCACAATAGGCACAATATCGGCAGCGATGCTCACCATTACCAAATCTACATATTGAAGATAATGTTCATCAGAAAGATGATTTTTTTGGCAATAGGCCTGAATAAGTTTAAAGCCTATACCACAACCTGCCAATTCTTTGAAAGGGTAGGGACAATCGTTTCGTTTGGGGTCTAAAACTGCGATGGCTTTTGGTAATTGTTCGCCAGGTAAATGGTGGTCGCAAATAATAAAATCTATGCCCAATTCGTTGGCATAATCTATTTTGTCAACCGATTTTATACCACAATCTAAGGCGATTATTAAACTAAAATTATTCGCTTTAGCGTAATCAATACCTGCGGTTGAAATTCCATATCCCTCTTTGTGTCTGTCGGGAATGTAGTATTCAATATTTTTAAAAAATTGTTTAAAAAAACTGTATGCTAAAGTAACGGAAGTAGTTCCGTCCACATCATAATCGCCATAAATAAGTATTTTTTCGCTTTTTTGTACCGCCAATTCAATGCGTTCAATGGCTTTGTCCATGTCCTTCATCAAAAAAGGATTGTGCAATTGACTAAGTTGTGGTCTGAAAAAATCACGGGCTTGTTCAAAAGTAAAAATCCCACGTTGGGTTAAAATTTGACATAAACCTTCGTCAATGTTTAATGCCTCAGCAAGATTTTTAGTTTTTTTAGCATCCCCTTGTGCGGTGAGCACCCATTTTTTTTCCATACTTTTGTGTCCTATTCTTGTGCTTTTAAACAAGAAAGGTAAATATATCATTTTTAATTTTGTTTCTAAAAAATACCAATGGCAATACATGTTTTTCCACTTCATGAAGGCTCTTATTCTGTCGATTCTTCTAAAAAATTTGTTCCTTTTATTCCCAATGTTCACGATGCTAAAGACAGACCAGGCTCTATATTTATTCATGTTCAACCTTTTTTGGTTCAATTAAATCAAACTTTGATTTTGTTTGACACAGGATTGGGTTATTGTGATGACAATAACGATTTGATTTTGCACAACAACATTAAAAAAGTGGGTTTCAATCCTGAGGATGTTGATTTGGTTTTGATGTCGCATTTGCATTACGACCATGCCGGTGGAATGGTGCATCGAGTGGGCGATAAAATTGAAGCACTAAGTTTTCCCAATGCTACTTATGTGATACAAAGAGGAGAGTGGGAAACGGCTTTTACCAGTGAAAGCACTTCTTATAGAACACAGATTTTTGATTTTGTGCAGCGCAATGCGCAATTACATTTCATAGAGGGTACTGGCGATTTAACCCCGCAAATTAGGTATGAACTAACGGGAGCGCATTGTCCTTATCATCAGGTTTTTTTAGTAGATGATGGTGAAAGTAAAGTTTTTTATGGCGCTGATGTTTTGCCCGAACCGGAACAATTGATGCGTAAATTTATTGCCAAGTATGACTTTGATGGTCGGAAAGCCATGGAATTGAGAAATACTTTTGGTCAACAGGCTGCTGAAGAAAATTGGCTTTGTTTGTTTTATCATGCAAAAAACAAAGCGATTGGCAGGGTCAAATATCAAGACGATACTTTTACGGTAGAGTAGGATATAAAAAAAGCCAATTTGCAAAAGCAAATTGGCTTTTTAAATAGCTGTTAATTAAGCTTGTTTTTTAGCTACTAATTTGATAGAAAGCTCAAATTCATCCTCAATAAATTTATCACCTATGTCAGTGAAAACTGATTTGGATTTGTATTTAATTCCAAATTTAGTTCTGTCAATACCCACTTTGTCCGCCACTATGGTAATGGTTCCATCGGGATTATAAGTTAAAAAAGTTTCAAAAGTAATTGATTTCGTAATTCCTTTAATGGTTAAATCGCCAACCACATAATTTTTCATGCCTTTACTTACGCTTTTTATTTCAAATTTAGCAGTTGGAAATTTTGCTACGCCAAAAAAATCGTCGTCTTTTAAGTGCTTGTCTAAGCTTTCGCCACTATCATCTGTGTTTTTAATGGTGTTCATGTCAGCAACGAAGTTGCCACCTGCTAATTTTTGGTCTTCATAAATTAAAACACCTGATTTAAGTTTCACCACGCCAGTGTGAGAACCTGTAAGTTTTTTTCCTAACCAAGTAATGGTTGATTTAGCTACATCTACTTTGTAGGTTTCAGTTTCTTTCTTTGGTGTTTTGAAAGCAGAAAATGCTACAAATGCCGCTAGAGAAAATAGGGTAATTTTTAGTTTCATATTTTTTTAAGATTATAATTTGTTGTAAATGTATTGCAATTTTTTTTAAATACAACACCGAATTTAAAAAAATATAATGAATTAGGGGGGAGTATGTAGGCTGTGAGAATTGTTTTTTGAAAATGCGCTTTCGGTTTTTTACGAGTCTGATAGCTAAGTAATAGATTAATCAAACTTAGGTATCTCATTTTGTAATATTATCCGTACTTTTGCGCCAATGAAAAAAATTACAGATTACAGAAAAACTTTAGGCGTAGATAAAACCGCTGATTTAAAAGAGTTAAAGTCCGTGTATAGAAATTTAATGAAGGATTGTCATCCGGATAAAATTCAAGACAACGAGGAAGCAAAACTAGCTGCCGAGCTAAGAAGTAAAGATATTATTGAAGCTTATCATTTTTTAGTGAGCATTGCACCTGAAACTTTAGAAAGCTCTTTAGAAGAATATACAAATACCATTACCAATTCTAATATTGCTGATTTTGAGTACAAATCTCAAGTCTTAAAAGTAATGTTTTTGGATGGTAGTGCTTATCAGTATTTTGAAGTTCCAAAAAATATTTATGTGAAATTGGTGAATGCCGATTCGCCAGGAAGATTTGCCAGAAGACATATTTTTTCTTCGTTTCCGTATCGTAATTTAAGTAAAGTAGATTAATTAGCAATGAAAGCAAAAGTAGTTTTATTTTTAGGTTTGTTGTTTGCCGCAGAAGCACATGCGCAAACCAATACCATTACTCCTGAGATAGGAACAAGTTGGTTTAACACCAAAAACAAACGTAATTTTTCACGTAAAGGTGATTTTTTCGTGCATTGGGGATATAATTTTTCGTGGTATGCCAATAGCGACATTACTTTTCAAGGCGATGGTGCCAATGGTTTACCTGCCTATAAATTTACATTGAGAGATGTAGCTGCCAAAGATAGACCAACGCCTTTGTCGATTGATTATATTGATCCAAAGTGGATATCTACACCTCAGTTTAATTTTCATTTTGGTTATTTTATCAAAGATAATTACAGCATTTCGATTGGTTGGGACCACATGAAGTATGTGATGGATAGCAACCAAACGCTAAAAGTAGATGGTGAAATTCCAGCAAAGATACCAAGCACACAAGCTTCGACAGGGGCTTATGCGGGTACGTATTACAATCGTGATTTAATGGTTGGCGATGATATGTTGAAATTTGAACATACAGATGGTTTTAATTATGCAAGTGTAGAATTAGAACGCCATGACGATATGTGGGTTTCTAAATCACAAACCAGATCATTTACTTTAGAAACAGGTTTTGGACTTGGTGTGGTGGTGCCTCGTACCGATTCACGCTTGTTTGGCAGTGGAAGAAATCATTATTGGAATGTCGCAGGTTATGGTGCATCGGTTAAAGCGGGTGTGAAATATTACTTTACCAAAGGCTTTTATATTCAAAACACCGTTAAAGCAGGAGTTACCGATTTGGTAAACATTCGTACTACAGAGTTTAATGCTTTCGATAAAGCAAGTCAAAGTATAAGCTATTTACAAAACATGACTTTGTTGGCTTATCAGTTTTAAATACTGAGAATTTAAGATAAAAAACGGCTTTTCGATATTGTGTGCATTGTTCCAAAAAGGTAGACACTATTTGGGGTATTTCTCAAGTTTTTGTTGTAAAAAGTGGAGTAGTTGTGATTGCGTTTACAACACTTAAAAACTTATTAGAAGTCTGTTAGATTATTAGTTTAATCTAAAACACATCAAACAAAAAGCCCGATTAAAATATTTTTAATCGGGCTTTTTTATGCTTATTATCGAGGGAAATTACATCATTCCACCCATACCGCCGCCGCCCATTGGAGGCATACCAGCGCTAGAAGCATTATCTTCAGGATCATCCGCTAATACAACTTCTGTTGTTAACAACATTGCTGCAATAGAGGCTGCATTTTCTAAAGCCACACGAGAAACTTTAGTAGGGTCGATAACACCAGCACTAATTAAATTCTCATATACATCTGTGCGAGCATTATAACCGAAATCAGCTTTACCTTCTTTTACTTTTTGAACAACGATTGAACCTTCGATACCTGCGTTTTCGCAAATTTGACGTAATGGCTCTTCGATAGCACGTTTTACGATAGCGATACCTGTATTTTCGTCTTCATTTACCCCTTTTAAATCTGCTAAAGAAGCAACTGCACGAATGAAAGCAACACCACCACCGGCAACAATACCTTCTTCAACTGCTGCACGAGTTGCGTGTAAAGCATCATCCACACGGTCTTTTTTCTCTTTCATCTCCACTTCACTTGCTGCACCTACATAAAGAACGGCAACACCACCCGACAATTTAGCCAAACGTTCTTGTAATTTTTCTTTGTCGTAGTCAGAAGTAGTAGTTTCGATTTGCGCTTTAATTTGATTAACACGAGCTTTGATGTCTTCTGATTGACCTGCTCCATTAATCACCGTTGTGTTGTCTTTATCCACTACAACTTTTTCAGCTGTACCTAAATACGTTAAATCAGCATTTTCTAATTTGTAACCACGTTCTTCAGATATTACAGTTCCACCAGTTAAAATAGCGATATCTTCCAACATTGCTTTTCTTCTATCGCCAAAACCTGGTGCTTTAACCGCTACTACTTTCAACGAACCACGAATTTTATTTACAACAAGTGTAGCTAAAGCTTCACCGTCTAAATCTTCAGAGATGATAACCAATGGCTTTCCTGTTTGTACTGTTTTTTCTAAAACAGGCAATAATTCTTTCATATTGCTTATTTTCTTATCGTAGATTAAAATGTAAGGATTTTCTAATTCCGCTTCCATTTTATCTGCATTGGTTACAAAGTATGGAGATAAGTAACCTCTGTCGAACTGCATACCTTCAACAGTTTTCACTTCTGTTTCAGTACCTTTTGCCTCTTCAACCGTTATTACGCCATCTTTTCCAACTTTTTTCATCGCTTCAGCAATTAACGAACCGATTACTTCATCGTTGTTAGCTGAAATAGATGCTACTTGTTTGATTTTATTGTTATCCTCACCAACCGCTTGTGATTGTTTTCTTAAATCAGCAACTACAGCCGTAACTGCTTTGTCAATACCACGTTTCAAATCCATTGGATTTGCACCCGCAGCTACGTTTTTAATTCCTGCCGTTACGATAGCTTGCGCCAATACGGTTGCAGTAGTTGTACCATCTCCAGCAATGTCAGCTGTTTTAGAAGCAACTTCTTTTACCATTTGCGCACCCATGTTTTCGATTGGGTCTTTCAAATCAATTTCTTTAGCTACAGAAACACCATCTTTGGTGATAACTGGAGAACCGAATTTTTTATCGATAATTACGTTACGACCTTTTGGGCCTAAAGTTACTTTTACCGCATTCGCTAAAATATCAACTCCTTTTTTAAGCGCATCACGTGCTTCTACATTATATTTTACTTGTTTTGCCATTTCTTTTTTTTATTAAAGTGTTCCTAAAATATCTGAATCTCTCATAATTAAATACTCGGTTCCCTCAATAGTTACCTCAGTACCGCCATATTTGCTGTATAAAACATTGTCTCCAACTTTTACACTCATCGGGATTAAATTCCCTGTTTGATCTGCGTATTTGCCTGGACCAACAGCTATTACAACGCCTTGTTGCGGTTTTTCTTTCGCTGTATCAGGGATATAAATTCCAGAAGCAGTTTTTTCTTCTGCAGCAGCAGCTTCTACGACTACTCTATCTGCACTAGGTTTAAAATTTAAAGCCATATTTTTTATTTTAATTTGTTAATTGTTATAACTCCTAAGCATCAGTTTTTATGCCAAAAAATTATACAAGCCAATTTTTCACACTACTGTCATTAACGAAGCTTTTTATCTGCATTTGAATGCCATCCTGTCATAATTCTTAATCTACAATATTTTTAAATTACCTTTGTCAAATGCAAGAACATCAAATATTAGAAAACTTAGGATTTGCATCTTTAAATGAGATGCAAAAAACAACACTTTTGACTGCCGAAAAACAGAACGACATTTTACTTTTATCACCTACTGGCTCAGGCAAAACCGTTGCTTTTTTATTTCCTATTCTAAAAAATTTAAACGTCGAAAAAAAAGATGTTCAAACCTTGATACTCGTACCCTCACGAGAATTAGCATTGCAAATTGAGCAGGTGTTTAAAAAAGCAAATATTGGCTTCAAAATAAATTGTTGCTATGGTGGTCATGCTGTAAAAATCGAAAAAAATAATTTGAACGAAGCGCCAACAATATTAATTGGAACGCCGGGGCGAATTGCTTACCACTTGCGAAATAAAAACTTCAATCCTTCAGAAATTCAAACACTTGTATTAGATGAATTTGATAAAGCATTAGAATTTGGATTCAAAGAAGATATGAGTTATATCATCAACGAGTTAACATCTATTAAACAACGAATTCTTACTTCTGCTACCATGATGGATGAAATTCCTGATTTTACAGGTGTGCGTGACCTAAAAGAAATAAATTTTTTGAACAATGAAAATTCAAAACCTAATTTAAAGTTAAAAAAAATAAATACTACCGCTGAAGATAAATTAACGATTTTATTTAATTTAATCTGCAAAATAAATACGGGCAATATGCTCATATTTTGCAACCATAGAGAAACGGTGGATAGAATTAGTGATTTGTTAATCGATTATGATTTGGTACACGATATTTTTCACGGAGGAATGGAGCAAGACGAAAGAGAGCGTGCATTGTTGAAGTTTAGAAATGGAAGCATTAAAATACT
>JAIEMU010000094.1 GCA_019751895.1 Sphingobacteriaceae bacterium
AAATATTTTGGCGATGCCCATCTATTATTTCGGGTTACAAAAGTGCTAATCCATTCCGCTAAATACGAAATATCAGCCTTAACCCCAAAAAACTTACTTTTTGGCGTGTCCTTATCTATAATTCTTGAAAAACCTGTATTTACCGGATCTACATACACAATATCGGCAACATCTAAAATCGAATGCGCATTATCCTTATAACCATAAGGTTGCACAGGATATCCTTCATCATCAATATTTAACAAAACAGGTCCCGTATAAGCAATATGCATCCATACCGATGCTGAACCTGGTCCACCATTAAACGAAATAACCAAAGGTCTTGTTGTTTTATTTTGCACATCCGTTCGCTCATAATAAGTATAAAACAAACTCGCAATGGCTTTACCATCCTCATCCCAAACAGGCAAAGTACCTGCTGTTGCTTTGTAAGGAACTAATTTTCCATCAATTGTAATACTTCGCTGGGTACTAACTGAATTTTCAGGAACAATCACTCTTGATGAGTTTTTAGTGTTTTCATCTTTTGCTTTTTGTGCATTGGCATCAGAATTGTTCTTTTGAGCCGACAAATTCAAACTTGAAAATGCGCTCAAACAAATTAGAAATAATGTTTTTTTCATATTTTTTGTGATTTATTTAAGTCCCGAAAATTAGTTTTTTATTTTCAATTTTCAACACATTAGGTGTAAATAATAAAATTGTAAATCCTATATTTGCGAAAACGAATTTTAATCTTTTCAAAACAACAAACACACATTATGCACATTGCAATCGTAGGAAATATAGGCGCAGGAAAAACAACGTTAACAAATTTATTAGCAAAAAATTACGGTTGGGAAGCATTGTATGAAGCGGTAGATAATAATCCTTATTTAGAAGATTTTTATACCGACATGAAACGTTGGAGTTTCAACCTTCAAATTTATTTTTTAAACAGTCGCTTCAAACAAATTGTTGAAATAGAAGCCAACAAACGCAACGTGATTCAAGATAGAACAATTTACGAAGATGCACACATATTTGCAGCCAATTTGCACGATATGAGTTTGATGACCACCAGAGATTACGACAATTACCTTGCTATTTTTGATAACATTACTTCCTTTATCAAACCTCCCGATTTGTTAATTTACTTGAAAGCCTCAGTACCCACTTTGGTAAATAATATTCAAGCCAGAGGTCGTGATTATGAGGCGGGAATAAGATTAGATTACTTATCCAAACTAAACGAAAAATATGAAGATTGGATTTCAAATTACGATTTAGGAAAACTGCTAATTTTAGACAAAGATAAATTAGATTTTGGTGCAAATACAGAAGATTTAAGTTCGGTGGTAGAAAAAATTGATGCACAAATCAACGGATTGTTTTAATTTATAGAAATGAAAATTTTAGGCATCATCCCTGCTCGTTACGCTTCTACCCGATTTCCAGCCAAACCACTTGCCGACATCGGTGGTAAAACAATGATACAAAGGGTGTATGAACAAGCTAAAAAATCAAATTTAACCCAAGTAATTATTGCTACCGATGACGAAAAGATTGTTTCTGAAATTAAAAAATTTGGTGGCGAATACATTTTAACAAATTCAAACCACCAAAGTGGAACGGATAGATGTGCAGAGGTAGTATCTAAAATCAAAGATTTCGATATTGTAATTAATATACAAGGTGATGAGCCATTTATCGACCCAATACAAATCAATTTATTGATTTCATGCTTCGACAATCAAAATACTGAATTGGCAACATTGGTTAAAAAAATTAATTCAGAAACAGAGTTATTTAACACCAATATCCCTAAAGTGGTTTTAAACAACAAACAAGAGGCAATTTATTTTAGTCGGCACCCCATCCCATTTATTCGCAATGCGGAAGAAAAACACTGGATAAACACCCATCAGTTTTATAAACATATCGGTATTTATGGCTATAAAAGTGCTACTTTATTAAAAATAGCGCAATTAAGTCCATCAAACCTAGAAAATGCCGAAAGTTTAGAACAATTGCGTTGGATAGAAAATGGATATAAAATTCAAACCAAAACCACAGAAATAGAAACCATTGCCGTAGATACCCCTGAGGATTTGGAAAAAGTAAAAAAAATGTTTTTGTAGTGCTTCTCTAAAATAAATTTCAAAAGTCTTACATAGCTATCCGTAGAGTTCCGCAGGGCTCTACGGATTTTAAATAAATTGTAGTCTCCGACTACATAATAAATATGTTATTTAACGTAGTTAAAAACTACGTTTTATTTTACCTCCGTAGAGACGCTGCGCTTAACTCTACGGAGAGAGAGGGGTAAAAGAAACATTTTTATAGCATTTGTTAAATAAATTTCAAAACCTTTAGCTAAACACAAGCTATTTTTTATACCTTTGTATCCCGTACAAAAGCAATTAAAAAGAGGTTTAAATCTTTTTAAAATCACTAAAAAAACATACAAAACATGACTAAGTATATTTTTGTTACGGGAGGCGTTACCTCATCCTTAGGTAAAGGCATTATTTCAGCTTCATTAGCCAAATTGTTACAAGCAAGAGGTTACCGAGTAACCATTCAAAAGTTCGACCCTTACATTAATATCGACCCAGGCACCTTAAATCCTTATGAGCATGGCGAATGTTTTGTAACCGAAGACGGAGCAGAAACGGATTTGGATTTGGGACATTATGAACGTTTTTTAAATGTTCCTACTTCACAAGCCAACAACATTACCACGGGTAGAATCTATCAAAATGTAATCAGCAAAGAACGTCAGGGCGAATATTTGGGCAAAACGGTTCAAGTAGTTCCTCACATCACTGACGAGATAAAACACAACATGCGTATTTTGGGCGAAAGTGGCGATTACGACATTGTTATCACCGAATTGGGTGGTACTGTGGGCGATATTGAATCTTTGCCATTTATAGAAGCGGTGCGCCAATTCAAATGGGAAGAAGGCTCTTCAAACGCAATTGTAATTCACCTTACGTTGGTTCCTTATTTGGCTGCCGCAAGCGAATTAAAAACCAAACCTACTCAACACTCTGTAAAAGCCTTGCTAGAATATGGCATTCAGCCTGATATTTTGGTTTGTAGAACCGAACATCACATCAATCAAGATATTCGTAAAAAAATCGCCTTGTTTTGTAATGTGAATATCAATGCCGTAATCGAATCTATTGACGCATCAACTATTTATGATGTGCCTTTGTTGATGATGAAAGAGCAATTAGACAAAACGGTTTTAACAAAATTGAAACTTGCACACAAAAACGAACCCGATATGGAAAGTTGGAAAGACTTTTTGGGACGTTTAAAAAATCCAACTTCGGAGGTAAAAATTGGTTTGATTGGTAAATATGTAGAATTGCCAGATGCTTACAAATCAATTATCGAATCTTTTGTTCACGCAGGAGCGAAAAACGAATGTAAAGTGCGTTTAGAATTTATTCAATCAGAGAATATTTTTGCAGATAATGTGAAAGAAAAATTACAACATTTTAATGGTATTTTGGTTGCCCCAGGCTTTGGAAGCAGAGGCATTGAAGGAAAAATTGAAGCCATTAAATATGTAAGAGAAAATAACATTCCATTTTTCGGCATCTGCTTGGGAATGCAATGTGCTGTAATTGAATACGGCAGAAATGTGTTAGGCTTACAAAATGCCAACACAGTTGAAATTGACGAAAACACGCCTCACCCTGTAATTAACATGATGGAAAGTCAAAAAAATATTACAGCCAAAGGCGGAACGATGCGTTTGGGTGCTTATCCATGTCATCTAAAAAAAGGAACAAAAGCATTTGCTGCTTATGGCAAGCAAAATATTTCAGAGCGCCATCGCCATCGTTATGAGTTTAACAACGATTACCTAAAACAATATGAGGATGCGGGAATGATTGTTTCTGGCTTAAATCCTGAGAATAATTTGGTAGAAATAATTGAGCTCAACAACCATCCTTTTTTCGTTGGTGGACAATTTCATCCAGAATTAAAGTCAACTGTTGCTAATCCTCACCCACTTTTTATTAAATTTGTCGCCGCTGCAATGGAGCACGGACATAAAAAAACTAATTAACACCCCTTTAAACAACAAAAATGGATAAAAATACTTTCTCAGGATTATTCCTAATCATGATCATATTAGCAGGTTCATTTTATTTTTTCAAACCTAGCGACGCTGAAATTAAAAAAGAAAAAGAACGCATTACTTTAGATTCGCTAAAAAAACTAGGTATAACTAAAGCCGAAAACAAAGCAGTTGTATCAGAAATAAAAATAGATTCAAGTGAATTGAAAGGTGCTTTTGGCGCTCTTCTTTCAGGAAATGAAGATTTAAGTGTACTTGAAAATCAAAACTTAAAGTTGATTTTCAACAATAAAGGTGGAAAAATCCAATCTGTAATTCTTAAAAATGAAAAAACATACACAGGCAAACCTGTTGTTTTATTTGATGGAAACGAAAACAAATTCGGTTTAAATTTAAATGTAGATGGTAAAATAATTAATACCAATAAATTATATTTCAAAGGCATCAAAAATGGCAATTCATTAAGTTTACGTGCCAATTATAGCGATGATAAATATGTAGAGTATGTTTACACATTAAACGCAGAAGGAAATAATGTAGGGTTTAAAATCAATTTGGTGGGTTTAAACCAAGTGATTCAAAATAATTCGATTGCTTTAAATTGGGAAACAAAATTATTACAACAAGAAAAATCGATTACAGAAGAACAACGTGCCTCAGCGCCTTATTTTAAATATGTAAACGAAAATCCTGATAATTTAAACTTAAATAAAGAAGAAAAAAAAGAATTAAATACAGCTAAAATTGAATGGATTGCTTTTAAACAACATTTTTTCTCTGGTGTATTAATCCCTGAAAAAGCATTCGATAAAGCTGATTTAGAAGTGAAACTAAGCACCAAACCTGGTGAAGTAAAAGAATACATCGCTAATATACAATTGCCTTTTAATCAATTAGCCAATCAATCGTATGCAATGAAATTTTATTTCGGAAGCAACAAGTTTAGCGAATTAAAAAAGCAAGGTCAAGATATTGAAAAATTAGTTGAAATGGGTTATTGGCCATTAAAATACGTAAATCGTTTTGTGGTTTTACCTGTTTTCAATTTCTTAGAAGGATTTAACTGGAACTATGGTTTAATTATCCTAGCGCTTACCATCTTATTGAAATTGGTACTTTCGCCACTAACCTACAAATCGTATTTATCGATGGCAAAAATGCGTATTTTAAAACCAGAAATGGACGAAATAAAAGCCAAAGTTGGAGAAGACAATCCTACCCTATTGCAACAAGAATACTTAAAACTATACAAAAAAGTAGGCGTAAATCCTTTGGGAGGTTGTTTGCCAATGTTACTTCAATTGCCTTTGGTGATGGCATTTTTCTTCTTTTTCCCTAATTTATTTGAATTGCGTGGTCAATCATTTTTATGGATGAGTGATTTATCAACCTACGATGAATTTGTGAAATTTGGTTTTAAAATTCCTTTTATTGGCGACCACTTGAGTTTGATGTGTGTTTTGATGACCATTTCAACTTTAATTTACACCTATTTCAATAATCAAATTTCGGGTGCCACAGGACAAATGAAATACATTGGTTACATCATGCCTATTATATTTTTAGGTGTGTTAAACGATTATCCTGCAGGCTTAAATTATTATTATTTCTTAGCCAACATGCTAACTTTCGCTCAACAGTTTTTAATCAAAACCATGGTGGATGACAAAAAAATACATGCCACGTTGCAAGAAAATAAAGCTAAACCTCAAACGGAAAAGAAAAAATCTAAATTTCAAACACGTTTAGACGATTATATGAAACAACAACAGTTGGACAAAGCGAAGAAATAAATAAATGTTTTTTTAACACAAAAGGCTGTCTTCTTGACGGCCTTTTGTGTTTTTAATAAATTTATGCTTTATTTTATTTCTTAAAATTACTAACATTTATTAAAAAAATGGCAAAGAATAAAACAATACAAGTAAATGGACGAGCAATTACTTTGATTTCAGATGAAAAAAATGAATACATTTCACTTACTGATATGGCTCGTTATAGGGATTCGGAAAGAACTAACTATATTATCCAAAATTGGATGAGAACAAGAAGTGCTATCGAATTTTGTGGCCTTTGGGAGCAACTAAATAATCCCAATTTTAAAGGCATCGAATTCGATGCCTTTAAAAGAGAATCTGGTGCTAATAGTTTTACGTTAACTCCGCAAAAATGGATTGACACCACAAACGCAGCAGGTATCATATCAAAATCTGGTCGATATGGTGGAACTTTCGCACATCGTGATATCGCATTTGAGTTCGCAACTTGGATTAGTGCTGAATTTAAATTTTATTTTATAAGAGAATTTCAAAGACTGAAAGAAGATGAAAATGACCGATTGAAACTTAATTGGAACCTTCAACGCACTTTATCAAAAGTAAATTACAAAATACATACCGATGCAATCAAACAAAACATCATTCCTAATTTACTTTCCACAGAGAAAATAAATATGGTTTATGCCAGCGAAGCTGATTTACTAAACATGGCTCTTTTTGGAACTACCGCCAAAGAATGGCGAGAAGACAACCCAAAAAAGGACGGTAATATTAGAGACGAAGCTAGTATAGAACAGTTGGTAGTTTTATCAAATTTAGAAAGCATCAACGCGGTTTTAATTCATCAAAATAAATCACAAGTAGAACGATTAATACAATTGAACAACATTGCCATTACGCAAATGAAATCTTTGACCAAAAGCAACCTGCTTAATAAATTAAAATAGCAAAAAATTACAACCACCCCTCTAAAGCGGCGCCAACTTTTCCAAATCTTTGAATGGATTGCTCTACGGCTTCATTTTTGATTAATTCGGGTGCATGGTGTGGTTTTTTACGAGCATCGATAATCAAAGGACCATTACAACCCCAATGTTTATGTTCATTTATTACGTCAACACCATAAATATCTACCGCAGGATTGCTGCGTGAGAAGGTAACCCACACAAAATTATTAACCGTAGCCGCCGTAAAATCAGCATCGTCACAACACACAATTAACATCAAGCCAGCAGATGAAAAACCCTCAAAAGATTGATTTATTTTCTCCATTTGAAGTCTTGTAGTTTCTTCTCCCTCGTATTTTCCTACATTTACCGCCACCACACCAGGCATAACCCAAGCATAACTTTCAAATACCGAATCCAAGTTAATTTGATTAGATAAAACTCTTTTTTTATCGCCTCTAGCGGCAAAAACAACCTTAGAACCGCTATTCAATCCACTTCCGCTATAATCTAAAGTATCAATAGTAGTATGGGTGTGAAAATGCAAATCGTTAGTAAAATCAATTCTTTCTAAAATATGAGTTAAAAAAGGAGCAATATCTTTGGTACTTAAATTTGGTGCATCTTCTTGCGCCGCAATAAATAAATATTTTGCCAAGCTCAATTGATTTTTACCTAAAATATGATTTGCAATCGTTAAAATTTCCTGCGGTTTTTTATTTTCTAAATATGGCGTATATCTTTCGCTACCAATGGCAAACAATAATGGGTGCACACCTGCAGCATCCACGGCATTTACCTCTTTCAAGCCTGAGATTTCTTTCGGCATTGCCGAACCCGTAATTTCGTGAATCAAAGCACCAAAACTAGTATCCTCCTGCGGTGGGCGACCTACCACCGTGAAATTCCAAATTGCATTTTTCTTGTGGTAAACATTATTTACCCGCAACAGCGGAAAAGGATGCGTTAAACTATAATAACCCAAATGATCCCCAAAAGGACCTTCGGGTTTGTTTTCGTTAGGGTAAACCATGCCTGTAATCACAAAATCAGCATCTGCTGAAATGCAAAAACCTTCCTCATCATAAAAATATCGAAACCTACGATTACCCAAAGCACCCGCAAAAGTCAATTCGGTCAATCCCTCAGGCAAAGGCATCACGGCAGCCACCGCATGTGCCGGAGGACCACCTACAAAAATGCTTACTTTCAAGGGAACACCCATTTCGTTAGCCTTAGTTTGGTGCACCCCAATGCCTCTGTGAATTTGATAATGCAAACCAATTTCGGTATCGGGTTGATAATCATTACCGCCCAATTGAATGCGGTACATACCCAAATTGCTATTCATCACCCCTTTTTTGCTGGCATCCTCGGTATAAACCTGAGGCATGGTTATAAAAGCACCGCCATCCATTTCCCAATTAATAATTTGAGGCAGCGCCGAAATTGTGGTTTTATAAAACGTATTTTTAAATAAACTTTGTTTTAAGGGCAAAGCCGAAATGGCGGTCATCGTTGCACCAATAAAGTCTAATGGTTTTTTGAAAGCCTGCATAGGATCATTGCGCAATGCCACCAATTTAGCCACGGAAGGCAAACTATCTCTAAAAATAAAGTTAGCCCTTTCTAAAGTACCAAAAAGATTAGAAACCGCAGGAAAACTGCTCCCCTTCACGTTTTCGAACAACAAGGCAGGCCCTTGTTTTTCATATACACGCAAATGTATCGCTGCCATTTCTAAATAAGGATCAACCTCTTCTTTAATACGAATTAAATGTCCATTTTTTTCTAAATCAGCCACACAATCGGCCAAGCTTTTATATCCCATAGCGTAAAGGTAAAGCTTTATCAAATGATTTTAAAATTGATTTTAAGCTATTCACAACACCTAATATAAGTTTACAAAAACCTAACAAAACACAAAAAAATAAGCCCCATAAAAAACCCATTTTTATCATTATCTTTGCACTTTATACAAAAATTATGATTTCAGTTTCTAACTTATCGTTGCGCTACGGCAAACGAACCCTTTTTGAAGAGGTAAACCTAAAATTTACACATGGCAACTGCTACGGTGTAATTGGCGCCAATGGTGCAGGAAAATCTACTTTCATGAAAATTTTATCAGGTGATGTTACCCCTACTTCGGGAAATGTAGCTTTTACACCTGGAGAAAGAATGGCGGTTTTAAAACAAAACCATTACGAATTTGATGAGTTTTCGGTAATAGAAACCGTAATGATGGGACACAAAGAGCTGTACGACATCATGAAAGAAAAAGATGCCATTTATCTAAAAGAAGATTTTAGCGACAAAGATGGCGAACGAGCTGGAGAACTTGAAAATCTTTTTGCCGAAAAAGATGGTTGGAACATGGAAAGCAACGCTGCTACCCTATTGAGCAACTTGGGCATCAAAGAAGATTTTCATTATAAACTTTTAAAAGAGTTAGACGGTAACCAAAAAGTTCGTGTCTTGTTGGCGCAAGCCTTGTTTGGAAATCCTGATATTTTACTGCTTGATGAGCCTACCAACGATTTGGACATTGATACCATTGCTTGGTTAGAAAACTTTTTGGCAGATTATCAAAGCATTGTTTTGGTGGTAAGCCACGATAGACACTTTTTGGATGCGGTTTGTACACACATCGTGGACATTGATTTCAGCAAAATGAACATCTATTCTGGTAATTATTCGTTTTGGTACGAAAGTAGTCAGTTGGCATTAAAACAACGTAGCGACCAAAACAAAAAACTAGAAGAAAAGGTAAAAGAATTGCAAGAGTTTATTCAACGCTTTAGTGCCAACGCCTCTAAATCAAAACAAGCAACCTCTCGTAAAAAGGCTTTGGATAAAATAGATATTACCGAAATTAAAGCCTCTAGTAGAAAATACCCTGCTATTTTGTTTAACAACTCAAGCCGTGAAGCAGGTGACCAAATTTTACAGGTAGAAAATTTAGCCAAAGTAGCCAATGGTGAAACGCTTTTTCACAACGTAAACTTTATGGTCAACAAAGGCGATAAAATTGCCCTACTTTCTCAAAACAGCTTAGCCACTACTGCTTTTTATAATGTTTTATCAGGCAGAGACACCGACTTTAAAGGTGAATTCAAATTTGGTGTAACCATTAATGCTGCCGATATGCCAAACGACAATTCGGCTTATTTCAATGGTAAGGATATGAACTTGGTAGATTGGTTGCGTGAATATTCGGATACCGATAAAGACGAACAATTTGTCCGTAGTTTCTTAGGTCGTATGTTGTTCTCTGGCGAGGAAGTATTGAAAAACTGCAAAGTACTTTCAGGTGGCGAAAAAATGCGTTGTATGTTTTCGCAAATGATGCTTAAACAACCCAACTTTTTGATGTTCGACGAACCGACCAACCACTTAGATTTGGAATCAATTACAGCTTTAAACAACGGCTTGATAGATTTTAAAGGCACCATGTTGTTTACCTCTCGTGACCACGCCCTTACCGAATCCGTAGCGAATAGAGTTATTGAAATAACGCCAAAAGGTACAATTGATAAATTGATGACCTACGACGAATACATCAACAGCGAAGAAATTGCTGCTTTAAGAGCAGAAATGTATCGCTAATATTAATTTTATTATCACAAAAAAAATCCCGATTTGAAATTTCAAATCGGGATTTTTTTGTTTGTAAACTAAACTCGGATTAGTTGAAAATATAACGAATACCGAATTGCGCTTGCCATAAACTATTAGTGTTGATTGAATTAGAAACCGTCGCAGGAATTGCGTTTTCACCATCAGCATAAGGGAAAGAGAATGCTGGTTTTCCAATTCTTGGGTCACCTACATTTACTACATCTCCTGTTATTGACTTGTTTGCATCAGCTTGAGCTACAACCATACCTTTGAAAGCTAAAGGTTGTCTTCCTTCAACTGTAGAATTATAATACAATCCCCAATCTCTGTTTAATAAATTACCTAAATTGATAATATCAACCGTGAAACGTAGTGTATTACGTTTTCCACCTTTAATATTCACGTAAAAATCTTGGGTGAAATTCAAATTAAATTGTTTGAAATAAGGTAACAATGCCGCACCTCTTTCTACTACACTACCTCTATTTTTAGATAAATACGAATCTTGGTTAATGAAATTATTTAACTGATTCCAAATTTGATCTGTTGTTCTGGTATCAGCTGGTGAATTCTGAACAACTAATCCATTTTTTACTTCTTTAAAATCTTTTACCAACACAATGTCTGAAGCATCTTTAGGTACATACATTAAATCATTAGTTTCTCCATCATTATTTACGTCACCTTTATAAGTAACCGAATAATTTCCTGCAGCAGCCGATTCAAATGTTAAACCAACAGAGGTTGCATAATTTTTAGCATACTCTTTACGATACGACACAAAACTAATAATTCTATGTGGTTGGAAAAAGTTTGCATAACCCAATTCATCTGCATTAGGACTTGCTGTAACAGAACGATCTCTCCAAATATTTTTAGCAATCGAACCTCCATCATTTACCGATTTAGCTTTGCTATACGTATAAGCTACACTAGCCATAAAACCACTTGCGAAAGTTTTTTGCAATTGACCCGTTACAAAATAAGAATATCCTTTACTTGTATTTTTAAACAAAATAGCATCCGTAATCGTTGGATTTTCTAAAGTCTTACCTGTTGCATAAATTTGCTTATTAGCATAACGAACTCTTTCGTCAGAACCTAATAATTTAGTTCCTTTAGATTCGTCTAAGTTAATATTTTGAAACAAAACTGCATTGATATCTTTAGTATATACCCCTTCTAAAGTAGCAACCAAACCATAAGGTAATTTTTGATCTACCGCACCATTAATTCTAAAAACTTGAGGCATTTTAAAATCTTTAGCTGTAACCGCAACATTATAAGAAGTGTTAGCTACACCATTAGCAGGACGATTTTTATTTACATCTGATTGAAAAACAAGTCTAGGATCTGCTGCGCTAGCTCCTTTAGTAACATCAATATCATACGAACCAAATTGAACCCCATTATTTGATGCTTGATTAGACAACCATACAAAAGGAACTTGACCTGTAAAAATACCAGCACCACCTCTAAATTGTGTATTGCCCTCTCCGTTCAAATTGTAATTAAAACCTACTCTAGGTGAGAATAAAATTTTAGCGGTTGGAAATTGAGATACATCTATTTGAATATCATCTGCTCCATCTTTGAATTTTAAATTAGCTAAACTTTTATTTTCTTCCAACTTATTGATAAAGGTATTGTAATCTGCTCTAATGCCATAAGTTAATTTAAAATTGTTTGTAACCGAGAATTTATCTTGTGCATACAAACTAAATTGTAAACTTTTCAACCTCGCATAAGGAAACTCCCCATCAGGTAAGGCTGAATAACGATACTGATATCTTGTAGCAGGATTACCATTTACAAAATCATCTATCGAATTAAATTGATAAATACCATTATAATTAGGAGCAAAACCATTCACAAAACTATTAAATTGATTGGCTGTACCCACAGTTACCTCGTGTTTACCAAAATAAGCCGTAAAATCATTCGTCAATTGGTACGTATCGGTATTTAATTTATTATTTGCCGTAAAAGGCTCATAACCAAACGATGTAATATTATTAGCTGTTCCTATGTCAACCATAGGAAATGCATTTGACCTTGACTCTCTAAAATCTCTCAAAGCTGTATAACCCACAGATAATTTATTGGCAAATTTATTGCTAAATCTAGAGTTCAACTCTACCATCGCAATATTAAAGTTATTGTTAATCACATAACCTGAACCGCTAAATGGCATATTTCTTAAACCTGGTGCACGTGAACTATTCTGTATAGAACCTGAATTAGACGCGGCTACTTGAGCAAAAGATTTAAAGTAAAAATACTTAGCACTCAAAGTATGATTTTTATTAATGTTATAATCTAACTTAAAAGTTATTTTATCACTTTGGGTGTCATTGTTATAACCTTGGTATTCACCTGGATTGTAACTGTATTTTTCAATAAGAGTTTTCTTTAATTTATCTAAATCTGAAACCTTAACTGAAGAAACATTTCCTGCACCGCCTGCTACGCCATTTGCTGCGGCTATAAAGGTAGTAGCTGGTCTGCTTTGTCTTTCTTGCTCACCCGAGAAAAAGAAAAATAATTTATTTTTAATTATTGGACCACCCAAAGAAAAACCTCTTGTGTTGTAAGTAAAATCTTGTCTAAGGTTTTCAAAAGGGCCTGCTTTCAAACCAACTGACCCTGGATTACGGAAATAAAAATACGCCGAACCTTTTACATCATTTGTTCCTGATTTGGTAACAGTATTCACACCTGCACCCGTAAAAAATCCTTGACGAACATCATAAGGAGCAATGTCAACTTGAATTTGCTCAATCGCATCCAAAGAAATTGGTTGTGAACTTGTTTGTCCACCCAACGAACCTGACAAACCAAAAGAGTTGTTAAACATCGCACCATCAACGGTTAAGTTGTTGTAGCTACTGCTTCTACCACCAAAAGAGTTTCCATTTGCCGAAGGCGTTAACTTCGTATAATCGCTCAACGAACGACCAATGGTAGGTAAAGCTTCGATTTGCGCTCTGTTTACAGTTTCTCTTGAACCAGTTCTTGAACTATTAAAAACTTTACTTTGCGTACTTTTAATTACAACTTCATTTAAACTTACTGTGTTACTTTGCAATTTAGCATTAACAGCAAACTCTTGTCCAAGGTTCAAGTTGATATCCTCAAGCGTGAAATCATTCATACCAACAAAAGAAACTTTAACCTTGTATGGTCCTCCTACCCTTAAATTAGGCAAGTTAAATCTACCATCAGCTCTAGTTTGTGTGTTGTAGGTAGTTCCCGTAGGAATGTGAATTACTTGAACCGAAGCACCCGCTATGGTTCTTCCACTCGTCTCAGCAACCGAACCGTACATTGCACTCGTTGTAACTTGTGCTTGCGCAGCTGTTACAAATCCGCCAAAAAGAATCGCAAATGCTGCAATTTTTGACCGTAAATTTTTTCTCATTTTTATTTTTTTTAGTTAAAAATTGTTAAATAACGCTACAAAAATAACTATTAAAAATAGTTCAATTTTCATTTTCAATGTTAAATAATTATTAACAATTCACATTTCATATTAAATTAACATTAAGTCTATTTAACAAAAACTGCATTTAAACAGCTAAAAAGACATTTTTAACCTTATGAAGATTAAAAACAATTTGGTTCATTTTTTCAATTTCAATTATTTATATTTGTCTTCATTAAAAGCATGGTCAAAGCAAATTATACATCAAGCTGTTAATCAAAAAACATGTATCGTCAATTAGTTGCGTTTATACTTATTTCACTTTTTTATACGGCAAGCCATGCACAAGAAAAAGGTGGCACGGCTAAAAAAATGCCCAATGAATGGGTAGCAAAAAAAACGGCACTAGAATTACAGAAAAAATTAAACCTTAGCGAAGAACAAACCGCCTTTGTAGAACAAATAGAATTGGCAAAACTTATCTTAGCTGATCAATGGGCTGCTTTTGACAAAGCCGAAATATTGGCTGCCATTGAAGCACGAAAAGTAAAACTCAGTAATCGTGAAAATGCAAAAAAATTATTAACGGATAGTTTGTTCTCGGTTTTAACACCCGATCAAATCGACAAACTTAATGATTTGAAAGAATTACAACTCAAAGAAGAGGCCGCAGAAAAACAACGCCAAATTATGAAGGCATTGGAATATCAAAACAACCGAAGAAAACAAAACGAGGAGAAAAAAGAGTTAATGCAATTAATGCCCATCAGTATTCCTAAGCCTAAAAATCCTGGAACAGGAAATTAAATTTTTTCTACATGAATTTATCCACGCAATTTTTACAGCAAAAAATTGACCAAAGAATACAAAGCCACACACTCCGAGAACTTTCACCTCAAAACACACGTGTAGATTTTTGCTCAAACGATTATTTAGGTTTTGCGAGAGATAAAAATCTACAAAATCGAATCCAAATTGAAATAAACAACCTTCCGAATTACAAAAATGGCGCCACAGGTTCTCGATTACTCAGCGGAAATTACACCTATACCGAACAATTAGAACAATGGATAGCCGATTTTCATGCTGCCGAAAGCGGTTTGATTTTCAATTCGGGCTACGATGCCAATTTAGGTTTATTATCTTCCCTAGCACAGCGCAACGACACCATTATTATGGACGAATGGATACATGCCAGCATGATAGATGGCGCAAGATTGAGCAATGCAAAAAGATTAAAATTTAACCACAACTGCGTAATCGATTTAGAGAAAAAACTCAAACTCGCTACCGGATTAATTTATGTATGCATTGAAAGTGTGTATTCAATGGATGGCGACCTTGCTCCCATCGTAGAAATAGTAGAGATATGTAAAAAATACAAAGCACATTTAATTGTAGATGAGGCACACGCAACAGGCGTTTTAGGTGCGCAAGGTCAAGGTTTGGTACAAGAGTTTAATTTACAAAACGAAATTTTTGCCCGCACCATTACCTTCGGTAAAGCGCTGGGATGTCATGGTGCAGTGGTTTTGGGCAGTCACAAATTGCGTCAATTTCTCATCAATTTTGCACGCTCCTTTATTTACACCACCGCCCTCCCGAGCCATACATCGTGTCTATAAAATGTGCTTATCAACAATTAGCTGAACAAAAAAACGACAATCTACAACAACAAATTTCGTTTTACAATCAATTAATTGAAAAGCAAAGCAATCGTTTTACAAAAAACAAAAGCGCAATACAAACCGTTTTATGTGGCAATAGTTTGGAAGCTAAAAACATAGCCTCCATTTTACAACAAAAAAACTTTGATGTAAAAGCAATCCTTAGTCCCACCGTAGCCGAAGGAAGTGAACGCATAAGAATTTGCATACACAGTTACAATAGTAAATTAGAAATCATAAACTTAGTAGAAGAATTAAAAAAGGTATAAAGATGAATATATATTTTGTAAGTGGCATTGGCACAGGAATTGGCAAAACATTAATAAGCAGTATTTTGACTGAAAAATTAGCCGCCGATTATTGGAAACCAATACAAGCAGGCGATTTGATGCAAAGCGATAGTTTAACAATTGAAAGTTTAATCAGCAACACAAAAACATACATTCACCCCGAAATTTACCGATTGAACACCCCTGCTTCACCCCATGTGGCAGCCAAAATAGACGGTGTAGAGATTTCACTCGATGCGTTTAAAATACCCAAAAGCAACAATTCAAACCTAATTATTGAAGGCGCAGGCGGATTGATGGTTCCTTTAAATCAACAAGATTTGCTGATAGATTTGATACAAAAATTAAACATTCCTGTGGTATTAATTTCCGAAAACTACTTAGGTAGCATTAACCATACTTTATTATCTATCAGTATTTTAAAACAAAAAAACATTCCTATAAAAGGAATTATTTTTAATGGCGAAGAGAACAAAGAAAGTCAAGATTTTATTTTAAACTACACGAATGTGAATCTATTAGGTTTTGTACCTAAATTAGCTAAACTAGACAAAGCAAGCATTTCGGCAGCAGGAAAATATATTAATTTGTAAAAAAAAAGCTGCTCATTTGCACTGCCCCCAAAAAGTTAGACACTATTTGGGGGTATTTTTATGGAAAGAAAAGTTAAGTATGACTATGCATTTAAACTTGAATGCGTAAATTTAGTATTAGAAAAGCACTATTCTTGTGGCATGGTTTCTGTTCAAAAAGGAGTAGAAGAGTCTAATATTCGTAAGTGGGTTGGTTTTTATAAGGAGTACGGTTACGCTGGTTTATTACCAAGAAAGAACCAAAGCTATTCGGTTTCTTTTAAGTCAAAGGTATTAAGGTTAATAGAGAAAGAGCATCTATCTTTAAGCAAAACTTGTTTAAAGTTTAATATTCCTGATTCAGCCATAATTATTAAATGGAGAAAAGATTTTGCTAATTTTGGTTTAGCAGGCTTGCAACCAAAAACTAGAGGTAGGCCCAAATCTATGGATAATAATAAACGGAAAAAACGCAAATCAAATAAACCTCTAACAAGAGAAGAGGAACTACTTTTAGAGAATGAGGCACTACGTTGTGAGAATGAAGTGCTAAAAAAGTTGCAAGCCTTAGTTCAAGCACAACAGAAAGCCAAAAGGCAGCGGTCATAATAGAATTAAGGCATAAGTTTGATTTAAAATTACTTCTAAATCAAACCAATATGGCTCGGAGTAATTTTTATTACCATCAAAATAGGCTTAAATCAGTAGATAAATATAAAAAGATAAAAGAGCTTATAAAAACGATTTATCATAAAAACAAAGGTCGTTACGGGTACAGAAGAATAACGGATGAATTGCATAATGCAGGACTAATTATTAATCATAAAACGGTTTTGAGATTGATGAAATTACTGGGATTGAAAAGTTTAATTAGAGTGAAAAAATATAAGTCATATAAAGGGGAAAAAGGCAAAATAGCACCAAATCTTCTAAAAAGGGATTTTAAAGCACTGGCTCCAAATCAAAAATGGGCGACTGATGTTACTGAATTTAATGTCTCTGGAAAAAAATTATATTTATCTCCAATCATTGATTTATTTAATCAAGAGATAGTGAGCTATGAACTGACTGAACGACCTGTTTTTAATCAAGTGGTTAATATGCTCCAAAAAGCATTTAAAAAGATACCTTACAACACTAATCTAACATTGCATTCAGATCAAGGCTGGCAATATCAAATGAAACGTTATCAGCATCTGCTAAAGGAAAAAGGAATTAAACAAAGTATGTCTAGAAAAGGAAACTGTTTGGATAATGCTATCATAGAAAACTTCTTTGGAACACTAAAATCAGAAATGTTTTACATACAAAAATTTGATAGTATAAAACAGCTCAAACAAGAAATAGTAAAATATATAAGCTATTACAACAAAGTAAGAATTAAATCAAATTTAAACAAAATGAGCCCGATACAATATCGAGCTCATTACTATCAAAATTAATAATAAATTTGTCCAAACTTTTGGGGGCAGTCTAATTTTATATGAGCAGCTTTTTTAAAAAATATAAAAAATTATTTTACTGAATCAATCACCGCTTTAAAAGCATCTGGGTGATTCATGGCTAAATCAGCTAAAACTTTACGATTTAAACCAATATTTTTTGTTGCTAATTTACCAATCAATTGAGAGTAAGAAATACCATATTGACGAGCTCCAGCGTTGATACGTTGAATCCATAAGCTACGGAATTCTCTTTTCTTAACTTTACGGTCACGGTAAGCATATTGCAAACCTTTTTCTACCGTATTTTTAGCAATTGTAAAAACTTTACTTCTTGATCCCCAATAGCCTTTGGCCATATTTAGGACTTTTTTTCTTCTGCGTCTAGCAGCTACTGCGTTTACCGAACGTGGCATAGTGTTTGTGTTTTAGTAGGCGGTGTTGCGTTAGCAAACTTAAATACCGAATACTTGGTTAAAAAAAAATTAATTATTTACCGATGCAAAGCATACGTTTAACGTTGCCCATATCAGCACTACTTACCAGACTTGTCTGGCCCAAAGCACGCTTACGTTTTGTACTCATTTTTGTTAAAATGTGACTTTTGTAGGCGTTTTTTCTAGAGATTTTACCTGTTCCAGTAAGCGAAAAACGCTTTTTAGCACTGGAATTGGTTTTCATTTTTGGCATAACCCTGTTTTAAATTGTATGTGTATTCTGTTTATTATTTTTTAGCAACTTTAGGAGCGATGGTTAAAAACATACGCTTTCCTTCAAGTTTTGGTAAAAGTTCAACTTTACCGATATCTTCTAAAGATTGAGCAAATTTCAACAACAAGATTTCACCTTGTTCTTTATATACAATTGCTCTACCTTTAAAGTGAACATAAGCTCTAACTTTCTCGCCATTTTCAAGAAAACTAATTGCGTGTTTTAGTTTAAATTGAAGATCATGGTCGTTGGTATTAGGGCCAAAGCGAATTTCTTTAATTACCGTTTGTTTGGCATTTGCTTTAATTTCCTTTTGCTTTTTCTTTTGTTCGTAAACAAATTTGCTATAGTCTATAATTCTACAAACTGGCGGTACAGCATTGGGCGAAATTTCTACTAAATCCAATTCTAATTCATCAGCCAAAGCCAAAGCCTTTACCAAAGGATAAATTCCTGGTTCAACATTATCACCTGCCAACCTAACTTCTTGAGCTTTGATGAACTGATTAATGTTATGTTCTGCTTCTTTTTTCTTAAATGGAGGACGTGGTCCTCTATTAAAACCTGGTTTACCTAATGCCAAATGTTTTTTTAATTTAAACGGTTATTTCTTTTGTTATTAATTCACTAAATTCTTGCAGCGTCATTTCTCCCAAGTCTCCTTCTCCATGTTTTCGAACAGATACTTTGTTCTCCATCATTTCTTTTTCGCCTATAATAAGCATATAAGGCACTTTTTTAACTTCTGCATCTCTGATTTTCCTTCCGATTTTCTCATCTCGGAAGTCTATCAGACCGCGAATATCGGAATTATTTAATTCATTTGAAACTTTTTTCGCATATTCTTCATATTTTTCTGAAATTGGAAGAATTGTAAACTGTTCTGGTGAAAGCCATAATGGAAAATTTCCTCCGCAATGTTCAATCAATACTGCCACAAAACGTTCCAAAGAACCAAATGGCGCTCGGTGAATCATTACGGGTCTATGTTTTTGATTGTCACTGCCTGTATATTCCAATTCAAATCGTTCAGGTAAGTTGTAATCCACCTGAATAGTTCCCAATTGCCATTTTCTACCTAATGCATCCTTCACCATAAAATCAAGCTTAGGCCCATAAAATGCAGCCTCTCCATATTCAATTACAGATGGTAAACCTTTTTCAGCAGTTGCTTCAAGGATTGCATTTTCAGCTAAAATCCAATTTTCTTCTGAACCTATATATTTAGTTCTATTTTCTTTATCTCTTAATGAAACTTGTGCAATGTAATTATCAAAACCTAACGACTTGAATACATAAAGTACTAAGTCTATTACTTTTTTAAATTCTTCTTTTACTTGCTCAGGCATACAAAACAAATGCGCATCATCTTGCGTAAACCCACGAACACGAGTTAAACCATGTAATTCTCCACTTTGTTCGTAACGATATACAGTTCCAAACTCAGCAAAGCGAACAGGTAAATCTTTGTATGAACGAGGTTTTACTTTGTACATTTCGCAATGGTGCGGACAGTTCATTGGTTTTAAAAAGAACTCCTCTCCTTCTTGTGGTGTTTTGATAGGTTGAAAACTATCTTTGCCATATTTTTCATAATGTCCAGAGGTGATGTATAGATTTTTATGTCCAATATGTGGTGTAATCACTTGTTCGTAACCTGCTTTGGCTTGTGCTTTGGTTAGAAACTGAACCAATCTCTCTCTTAGCGCAGTGCCTTTTGGCAACCACATAGGTAAACCTGCGCCTACTTTTTCCGAAAAAGTAAATAATTCTAGTTCTTTACCCAATTTGCGGTGATCTCTTTTTTTGGCTTCCTCAATCATCAACAAATATTCTGTCAATTCGCTCGCTTTTGGAAAAGTAACGCCATAAATACGGGTCAATTGTTTTTTGGTTTCATCGCCTCTCCAATAAGCTCCTGCTACATTGGTTAGTTTTATTGCTTTTATAAATCCTGAGTTAGGAATATGAGGTCCACGACACAGGTCAGTGAAATTTCCTTGGGTATAAAAAGTAATTTTTCCATCCTCCAAACCCTCAATAAGGTCTAATTTGTATTCATCACCTTTTTCGGTAAAATATTGAATGGCATCAGATTTTGAAACTGATTTTCTATCAAAAACCACTTTTTGCTTTGCTATTTCAAGCATTTTGGTTTCAATGGCTTTAAAATCGTCTGAAGAAAATTCTCTATCTCCAAAGTCAACATCATAATAAAAACCTGTTTCGATAGCAGGACCAATACCTAGTTTTATACCTGGATAAAGCGCTTCTAAGGCTTCAGCCATTATATGAGCTGAAGAATGCCAAAAAGTAGTTTTACCTTCGTTATCGTTCCAAGTAAGTAATTTCAAGGTTGAATCGGCTTCAATAGCACGACTCGAATCCCAAACTTCGCCATTTACTTCGGCGGCTAAAATGTTTCTTGCTAAGCCTTCGGAAATTGACAAGGCGATTTGATGGGCGTTTGTGCCCTTTTCGTACTGACGGACAGAGCCATCAGGTAATGTAATGTTAATCATCTACAACTATGATTTAATGGTTAATAAATAAAAATATATTTAATCACTTACCCTGTGATTTTATTTTGCAGAGCAAAGATAACAGAAAAAAGGAAATAAAAAAGCCGACAAGACTTATATTTAGGTTGTCGGCTAGCATTATATTTCAAAAAAAAATTTATCTTTCTACTCGTGCTTTTATTTTTTTCATTCGAGCATCCATTTTAGCTTTATAAGCTTCTTCGGTAATGGCCGTAACATCTTTTGGTGCCGTAACATCCGATTTGCTAATTTTTCGATACTCTATGCTTTTGGCTTGTGTAAAGTTTCCTCGACCAGATATTTCCAAAACAGCGCCTTCTGTCCACATATTAGGATTTGGTGAAAAATCAAAGCCTAAATCATTGGTGTACCACAATATCGTTTCGTCGGTAATTTCTTTTTCCATATCCAAAACCATCGCCTTACGTGTTGATTTTACAATTACTTTATGACAATCAAAGCCTAATATTTTCTTTGTTTCTTCTGTTTTAATCGCTTCAACTAAAGGTGGTTCTGCTGCATATTTCACAGCACCTTCTTTTGCCATGGTGATTGGCGCACTGATAAAAAGTTTTAATTTTTTTTCCATTGCATAGGTTGTATCATTCAATTCAAAAACATCGGTTAACGTTTTAGTTTCCAAATTAAAAAAGTAATCGCTATTCGATCCCGCACCAAAACGCATCATCATTCGAGCCATTCCACCCGAATTTGAAGTATTGCTATCCTCCAATTCCTCTACCTTCATATAACTGGCATGAGTAGGATTGAACAACAATTCGAAGTTTGTAGTTGCGTTTTTCGGCATTCTAGCTAACATTTCTTCCGATAATTTCATTCCACTGGCAGTGGCTACGGCCGCAAAATCAGTTACTGTTTCAAACTGAATAGCTCCAGATTTTTTTTGCGCTTGCAAATTTGACGATGCAAATAAAGCCGCTAGGGCTACTAAAATTGTTTTTTTCATTTTTTGTTTATTATAATTTATTCGTGATTTATCCGTGGTAAACTCTTGATTTAACAATAAGATTGTTTTCAATTTCTAAAACTTCGGCAACCAACATATTAGGCTCACCATCAACAATTCTAACATATTCCATAAAAACCTGTTTTTCGTTTGCAGTAAGCGAAGTTACTTGATAATATAAAGTTGGTAAGCGCTCTAATGCGTCTTTCCACCACTTTCTTAATTCCTCTTTACCTACAATTAAACCTTGTGTTTCAGGAAATTTAATTTTCAGTTTTGGACTGTAATGTTGCGCTTTTTCATCATACAAAGACAATAAATTTTCTAAATCATGGTTATTAAAAGCTTGGAGCCAATTTGTTGCAATTTTTTCTAACATACCATTTAATCGAAAATTAAACCCGAAACCAAAACATCCGCAAGATGCATCGTTTTTAATTGAATATTATTTTTATCAATATAACCTTGTAGCTGCATCAAGCAAGATAAATCTGTAGAAATAATGTATTGTGCTCCTTTTGCCAATGCGTGATTTACTTTCTGTTCGGCCATTGCCGAGGAAATGGCATCAAATTTAACAGCAAAAGTGCCTCCAAAACCACAACACATGTCGGTGTCTTCCATTTCTATCATTTCCAACCCCATTACTTTAGACAGCAACAAGCGAGGTTCTTCTTTAATTTTGCATTCCCTCAAGCCACTACAACTGTCGTGATAAACTGCTTTCGCTTCAAGCTCTGCGCCAAAATAATCTTTTTTAAGCACGTTGATTAAAAAATCAGAAAGTTCAAAAATATTACCTTGCATACTTCTGCATTTATTGTGTACAACGGTGTTGGTAAACAAATCGTTGTATCCATTTTTCACCATTCCTACACAAGAGGCGGATGGCGCTACAATGTAATTATTTTCCGAAAAGTCATTCAGAAATTTATTACCAATTTCTTTGGCTTCATTCCAATATCCCGCATTATAGGCTGGTTGCCCACAACAGGTTTGTTTTGGATTGTAAATTACTTTGCAACCTGCTTTTTCTAATATTTTTTTGGTATTGAATGCGGTTTGAGGATATAATTGATCTACAAAGCATGGGATAAAAAGTTCTACTTTCATGAATAAATTACATTTTATAATTGAATAGAGGATTTTTTAGGTTCAGTGTTTTTTAGTATCCATAAAAAGAACAAACCTATGATAAAAAATAGTGCCAATGCCAATACCGAGTTGCGCATCGTTCCCGTAATTTCTTCGATAAAACCAAAGCTAAACATACCAATTACCAACGCAATTTTTTCGGTCACGTCAAAAAAACTGAAGTATGAGGTAAGATCGGGACTATCTTGTGGTAAAAATTTAGCATAAGTAGAACGCGAAAGCGATTGAATGCCGCCCATAATTAAACCTACCACAGCTGCTAAAATATAAAATTGAATTTCAGTATAAATAAAATAAGCGGTAAAACAGGTTGCAATCCAAATCACAACCACCCCTATCAATACTTTAACATTACCGAAAAATTTACTCGACAAATACGACATAAACATGGCGCCAGGTATGGCTACAACTTGTAGAATTAAAATTGTAGCAATTAATTTTTCTGTGGGCAAGTTCAATTCTTTTTCCCCAAAAATAGTTGCCACCAACATCACCGTCTGCACCCCCATTGAATAGAAAAAGAAAGCGATTAAAAAACGTCTCAAATGCGAAGTCTTCAACACAATCAATCCTACTTTTTTTAATTCATTAAAACTACTTGAAATGATATTTTCGGTATTTTTTTTAAAGTTAGAACTTCCTTTTGGCAGGTAATAAAAAGGAATTTGCGCAAAAATAATCCACCAAACACCAACCAATAAAAACGATATACGAGCAGGTTGCGAACCATCGCTAATGCCAAACCAATCGGGTTTGAAAACAAAAACAAAACAAATTAATTGCAAAATAATGCTACCCACATAACCATAAGCATAACCTTTGGCACTTACCTTATCTTGCTTATCGATGGTGGCAATTTCAGGTAAATAAGAATTGTAAAAAACCAAACTCCCCCAAAAACCGATGGCTGCCAACATAAACAAAACGATACTGGTTTGTAGGGTTTCGATTTTAAAAAAATACAAGCCACAACACGACAAAGCACCTAAATAGGTGAAAAATTTCATAAATATTTTTTTATTCCCTCTGGTATCAGCAATAGAGGATAAGATGGGCATACAAATGGCGATGATTAAAAAAGAAAAAGAAAGTGCATAATTATACAAAGCTGTATTGACAAACCTAAAACCCAAAAAATCAACATAATCAATCGTATTTTGGTCTTTATCAGAAGTAATAATTACATAATAAGCAGGAAAAATAGTAGAGGTAATTACTAAATTATAAGCCGAATTGGCCCAATCGAAAAATGCCCAGGAACGAATTATTTTTTTGTTGTTTTGTATTTCCATTCTTTTATTTTATGCGCCTAAAGTACATAAAATAGCTTTAAAAATTAGATAGATAATAAATTTTAATTACAAAAAATTAGCTCTACTTTTGAAATCCAACAAAAACAGACACCATAAATGCAAAGAAACATCGAAATAGAAAAATTACAAAAAAACCAAAATTGGAATGTAATTGTAATTGGTGGCGGTGCAACGGGCTTAGGTATTGCCATAGATGCGGCAAGTAGAGGATACAGTACGCTATTGCTTGAAGCTGTAGATTTTGCAAAAGGCACTTCAAGCAGAAGTACAAAATTGGTGCACGGAGGTGTGAGGTATTTGGAGCAGGGAAATATTTCGTTGGTAAGAGAAGCACTTTACGAAAGAGGTTTGATGCTTAAAAATGCTGCGCACTTGGTAAAAAAACAAAAATTTATCATCGCCAATTATAGCTGGTTCAACAGTTTTATTTATCTCATTGGCTTAAAAATATATGACATTTTAGCTGGAAAATTAAGCTTTGGTCGTTCGGTTTTTATCAACAAAGCAGAAACTTTAAAATCACTCCCTACCCTACAATCCAAATCTTTGAAAAATGGAGTTGTATATTATGATGGTCAATTTGACGATGCTCGAATGGCGATAAATATGGCGCAAACGGCTAGTGAATACGGCGCTTGTGTGTTGAATTATTTTAAAGTTACCGCTTTGCAATTTGATAGCAACGAAAAAATATGCGGTTTAAATGCTTTAGACATCGAAACTGGAAAAAACTATTCGATAAAAGGAAATACAATCATCAATGCAACGGGGGTTTTTACAGATCGTATTCTAAAATTAAACAATAGCGATTTCAATCCTTCAATTGTTCCTAGTCAGGGTGTACATTTGGTTTTTGACGCCTCATTTTTACCAAGCTCAAGCGCTTTAATGATACCCAAAACTAGC
>JAIEMU010000116.1 GCA_019751895.1 Sphingobacteriaceae bacterium
AAAAGCTGAAACTAAGTTGCCTACTGCCGTGGAAGTGGCAAATGCTAAGCACGTAGAGGAAGCCCTTGCTGCTGGCGTAGATATTTTATGGATAGGTGCTCGTTCTACGGTAAATCCATTTACGGTACAAGAAATTGCAGACGCTTTGCAAGGTGTAGATATTCCCGTTTTGGTAAAAAATCCTATCAATCCCGATGTTCAATTGTGGTTGGGCGCCTTAGAAAGAATCAACAAAGCAGGAATTACCAAATTAGGGGCTATTCATAGAGGTTTTTCATCTTTTGATAAAAGTGCTTTCCGCAACGAGCCGATGTGGGAGTTGGCTATCCAATTAAAAACTTTATGTCCTGAATTGCCTATCATCAACGACCCAAGTCATATTTGTGGAACCAGAGAATTGATTCCTTACATTGCTCAAACTGCCTTAGATATGGATATGCAAGGCTTGATGATTGAATCGCACATCGACCCTTCGGTAGCCTGGACAGACGCTAAACAACAAGTTACTCCGGCGGCTTTGGCTGAAATGATTGACCGTTTTTCATTGCGTAAACCAGAATCTAAAAATGAAGATTTTACAGATAAATTAGCTGATTTGAGAAAACAAATTGACAAAATAGATGATTTGATGATTCAAAAATTGGGCGAAAGAATGGCTATCGTTGAAAAAATTGGAGAATACAAAAGAGACAACAAAGTAACCATCCTACAAGTTAATCGTTGGGATGAAATTATGCAAAAACGCACTTCATTTGCCAAAGCCTTAAAGTTAGATGTTAATTTTACAGAGAAGTTTTTAGAATTGGTGCATGGCGAATCCATCCGTAAACAAACTCAAATTATGAACGCAAGTAAATTATAAGTTTTTATGTCTAAAAATGCCATTTTATCTTTCCCTTCTCTACAAAATATTGATGCTGAAATTAATTTAACAGGGTCAAAAAGCGAATGCAATAGAGCTTTAGTAATTGCTGCGCTAAGCAAAGGCAAAGTATTGGTAAACAACCTTTCAATTGCCAAGGATACCACTACTCTACATCGAATTTTGTCGGAGATTGAAACAGACTTGGAAATTGTAGATGTAGGACCTGCGGGTACAGCAATGCGTTTTCTTACAGCTTTGCTTCCTACCCGTGCTAAAAAATATACTTTAACGGGTTCGGAAAGAATGAAAGAACGACCGATAGGTATTTTGGTAGATGCCTTAAATCATATTGGTGCAAACATTACGTATCTCGAAAAAGAAGGCTTTCCTCCTATTCAAATAAATGAGGATTTTAAACAAATCACAAATAAAATTCAAATTAAAGGAGACATTAGTAGCCAGTATATTTCTGCTTTATTGATGATTGCCCCCACCTTACCGATGGGTTTAGTGCTTGAAATTGTGGGTGATTTAACTTCCAAACCTTATGTAGAAATGACACTTTCCATGTTGCAAAATGTGGGAATTAAACATACTTGGGAGGATAATGTCATCACCATTGAAACACAAGAATTTAAACCAACTACACTTTTTGTAGAACCCGATTGGAGCGCTGCCTCTTATTGGTATTCGATAGCTACCCTATCCGAAAAAGCAAGTATTTTTTTAACTGGTTTGAATGGATATAGTTTACAAGGAGATAGTGTCATCACCGAAATCATGGCAAATTTTGGCATAACTTCTCAATTCATCAATAACGGCGTTCAATTGAAAAAAGAACCTAAAAAAATAGAACGGAAAATATTTGATTGCAAGGAATGCCCCGATTTAGCGCAAACTATTATCGTTTGTTGCGCCATTTTGGGTCATGAAGCTACTTTTACGGGTTTGGAAACTTTAAAAATCAAGGAAACAGATAGAATTTTAGCTCTTCAAAACGAAATTGCAAAAATTGGTGTCAAATTGATTGAACGAAATTTAAGTTATAAATTAGATTGCTCAGGATTGTTTTTCCCTGAAAAATTAGTGGTAAAAACGTATGATGATCATCGTATGGCAATGGCATTTGCTCCATTGGCTTTAAAAATTAAAACGGTAGAAATAGAAGATATGGATGTGGTAGAAAAATCTTATCCAAATTTTTGGATAGATTTGCAAAAGGTAGGTTTTATTGTAAACACAAATTAAGATAAAAATATGGCAGGAAATTCATTTGGACAATTGTTTCGCATATCAACTTTTGGCGAATCACATGGCGAAGCTATTGGTGTTATTATCGACGGCTGTCCCGCAGGATTGGAAATAGATGTCGATTTTATTCAACACGAGTTAGATCTTAGAAAGCCAGGTCAATCAAAAATAACCACCCAACGCAAGGAAAGTGACACCGTTCAAATCTTATCAGGAGTTTTTGAAAACAAAAGCACAGGTACACCTATCGCTCTTTTTATTAAAAATGAAGACCACCGTTCCAAAGATTATTCTCATAACATGGATGTGTATCGTCCTAGTCATGCAGATTATACTTACGATGCAAAATATGGTTTTAGAGATTATCGAGGTGGAGGGCGTTCCTCAGCTAGAGAAACGGCTGCCAGAGTAGCTGCGGGTGCTATTGCTAAATTACTGCTAAAAAAACAAGGTATTTCTATTTTTGCTCATGTGACCGCAGTAGGCAAAATATCTGTTCCAGATAGCACTGTGAGCGATATTGACGTTAGTTTTTTGCGAAGAGAAGAAAATATAATTCGTTGCATTGAACCTAAAATAGCTGATGAAATGATTCATTTAATTGATTCGGTAAGAAAAGATGGAGACACCATTGGCGGAAAAATAAGTTGTGTGATAAAAGGCTGTGAAGTTGGTTTAGGCGAACCTGTGTTTGACAAATTACATGCTGATTTAGGAAAAGCAATTTTAAGCATCAACGCTGTACATGGTTTTGAGTATGGTTCTGGATTTAAAGGCAGTGAAATGTTAGGTTCCCAACACAATGATATTTTTGAAAAATCAAACGAACAGATCAAAACCAATACCAATTATGCTGGTGGAATTTTGGGAGGTATTTCAAACGGAATGGATATTGAATTTAATGTAGCATTTAAGCCTGTGGCAACTATTATGCACAATCAAAAAACCATAAATGCTGATGGAGAGACTGTTGAAATAAAAGGAAAAGGAAGACACGACCCTTGTGTGGTGCCTCGTGCCGTAGTTATTGTAGAGGCGATGGCCGCTTTGGTATTGGCAGACCATTATTTGAGAAATAAAAACAGTAAAGTATAAACTTAAATAGAAAACGTAAGTCCTTCAATGGCTAAATGAGTGTTTTCGAAAACAGTTTTTGCTTCCAAAAGTAGAGGCTCAATGGTTTTATATCTTGAAGAAAAATGACCAATCAATAACTTTTTAGCGCCCGTTATTTGAGCTACTTGAGCAGCTTGTATGGCTGTACTATGATGCGTTTGTGTAGCTCTTTCAATCAATTCATGCAAAAAAGTAGCTTCATGGTAAAGCGTATCACAGTTTGAAATGCTTTCAAAATAGCGTTCATCAAACATTGTATCCGAACAATAAGCATAAGATTTTGCAGGTTCAGGCTCTGTGGTATAATCCTCGTTGTGAAGTATTTTTCCATTTGGAAATTCTAAATCCACCCCATTTTTAAGTAGAGGATAATACTCGGTAGAAATATTTTCCAATTCTAATTTATCAATTAGCAATTTTCTTGCCTTTTTTTGTTGTGTAAACTTGAAACCTGTACAAGGAACACGATGATTTAAGATAATTGTTTCAACAATTACATCGGAATTAGATAGAATTTCAACCGCTTTGTGGGTATGTGTAAAAGTGTAAATAATTTCATAATTCAAAACCGTTTCCGAATAATGGAATTGCAATTCCAAAATTTGTTTCAAAGGTTCAGGACAAAAGATGTGAATAGGCTTTATTCTTCCATTCAAATTCATGGTAGAAAGGAAACCTATCAAACCAAAATAATGGTCGCCATGTAAATGACTAATGAAAATATAGTCAATTTTTGACGCCTTAAAATTATACTTAATCAATTGTTGCTGTGTAGCTTCACCGCAATCAATTAAATAAAATTTTTCGTTACAATTTAGTAGTTGGGCAGTTGGATTTCTATTAAAAACAGGTGTAGCCGAACTACTGCCTAAAATGGTAACTTCAAATTTCATTTGAGTATTTTATTAATTTTCGTTATCGCCTCTAAACTCACGTTCCAATTCTTCCATAAAGATGAAATCAATGGCTTCTTCAAGCTTATTTACAAAGGTTATCGATTGAAAAATATTAGATAATTGGATAATTTGCGTTAAAGATTTTTGAACCCCTACCACGATAAACAAACCGTTCGCCGCTTTGCAGAGTCTATCTCCAGTTAATAATGCGCTCAAATCTTGTGCATCATTACATTCTTTTACCGCACTTAAATCAACGATAATGTTTCTAAAACCCTCTGCGTTTAATAACACAAATTCAGATTTTAAAGCAGGTGTATTTTCATTCGTAAATTTTGTTTCTTGAAATTTAACAGAAACATATTTTTCGTGTTTGTCAATGGATAGTTTCATAAGATTTAAGGATTAAAATTTCGAAATAGCTTGATTAATATTTCTTTCAATTCTGTTTTCAATATCAGAAATAGGGTTTTTGATAAATTTTTCGCCCGTAATTTGCTCAAACAACTCAATATATCTTTCAGAAATAGAATTTACAACGGCTTCGGTCATTTCAGGAATAACTTGCCCTGTCAATCCTTGAAAGTTATTTTCTATCAACCACTGACGAACAAACTCTTTCGAAAGTTGTTTTTGAGCCTCATTGTTATTTTGTCTTTCTTGATACCCTTCAGCATAAAAATATCTCGAAGAGTCAGGCGTATGAATCTCGTCGATTAAATAAATGGTATCTTCAATTTTTCCAAATTCATATTTGGTATCTACCAAAATCAAACCTCTGCTTGCAGCCATTTCAACTCCCCTTTGATACAAAGCTCTCGTATATTTTTCCAGTTGGATATAATCAGCTTCGCTAACAATGTTTTGTTTTAAAATTTCTTCTCTCGAAATATCTTCATCGTGTCCAAAACTCGCTTTTGTGGTAGGTGTAATAATTGGCTCAGGCAATTTGTCGTTTTCTTTTAGCCCATCGGGTAAGCTCACACCACAAATTTGACGTTTTCCTAATTTATATTCACGCCAAGCATGACCAGCTAAATAGCCTCTAATTACCATTTCAACTTTAAAAGGACTACATATTCTTCCAATCGTTACCATTTCATCAGGTACAGATAATACCCAATTAGGTACAATATCTTTGGTAGCTTCTAAAAATTTAGCAGCAATTTGGTTCAAAACTTGACCTTTGTAGGGAATTGCTTCTGGCAAAACGACATCAAAAGCAGAAATTCTATCCGTAACCACCATGACCATATATTTCTGATCAATAGTATAAACATCTCTCACTTTTCCTTTGTAAAAATTACTTTGTTTTGGGAAGTTAAATTGGGTTTCTTTTACTGCTAACATATTTAATTTAATTTTTATCTTAATTCTAATCAATTTACAAAAAACAGCGTGTAAAATTGAATATAAAATTGAATATTTGTAATCTGAAAAATTTTCAGACAAGAATAAGCATAATTATCGAATTTTTAATGGCTATTATTACTTTAACAACAGATTTAGGTTCAAAAGATTTTTACCAAGCGGCGCTAAAAGGCAGCATTTTGAGCAACCTAAACACTGCCAACATTGTAGATATTAGTCATGAAATTCCAAAATTTGACATTTCTAATGCTGCCTTTGTCTTAAAAAATGCCTTCCCTTACTTTCCTGAAAAAACGGTGCATTTGATTGGTATCGACTCCGTTTACAATGAAGACAATAAATATGTGGCTATAAAATATAAAAATCATTATTTCGTGGGTGCTGATAGCGGAATTTTCTCCATATTATTTGATGAAGAACCTGAAGAAATTGTAGAAATATCAATCGTTCAAAACCTAAAATTTTTACACTTCCCCCTACTCGATATCCTAGTAAAAGCTGCCACAAGTATCGCTGAGGGTAAAAAACTTAGTGAAATCGGTACACCTTTAGAAGATATAAAAAGAAGAATGCTAATGCAACCTATTGTTTCCGGAAACATCATACGTGGGGTAGTTATTTATATTGATTCATTTAACAACGTGATTACAAACATCACTAAAGATTTGTTTGCTAGTGCGCAAAAAGGAAGGAATTTTGTCATACATCTTTCTAAACACGAAACGATTAATCAATTAAGCTGGCATTACAATGAAGTAACAGAGGGAGAAAAACTTTGCTTATTTGGATTGAGCAATCATTTGGAAATTGCGATAAACAAAGGAAAAGCCAATACGTTATTGGGCTTACCTTTAGGGCAAAATATTTTAATTGAATTTGAGGATTAATTAAAATGATTAGAATCGTTAAATTACATATAGAACCTGATTTTATTACTGAATTTGAAGAAGTTTTTGGAAATATTCAACAGAAAATTTCAAAATTTGAAGGATGTAAATCAGTTATACTAAACAAAGACATACACAACAACGAAATATTTTTTACCATCAGCGAATGGGAAAATGAAAAATATTTAGAATTGTATAGAAATTCAGTTTTTTTTGAACAAATTTGGTCAACTATAAAACCTCATTTCAAAAACAAGGCAGAAGCTTGGAGCTTAAATCAAATCAAATAAATCTTATGGAAAATTTAAAAGAAAATACGGTACAAGAAATCAATTTAATCGTAACAGAAGAAATGAGAAGCTATCTTTATGATACCACAAAATGGACTTCATTTATTGCTTATTTTGGTTTTGTACTGTCAGGATTATTGTTGCTGATTTCCTTGTCAATTTCAAGTATTATCCAATCTATAAATCCTAAATTAGCACAATTAAGTGATTCTATTACAGTAATATATATTCTATTATCTTTAATTATACTTTACCCAAGTATTTTGTTGCTTAAATTTAGTAAAACTACCAAAAACGCAGTTTTATATGGCGAACAAGAAAACTTAAACCATGCTATAAAAACGCTTAAATCCTATTTCAAATTTCAAGGCCTTACCATTATTATCGTTTTAGGATTTTACTTAGTTGCGATTTTAACTGCGGTGTTTTCTAGGCTATAAAGTTTAAATCCCTAAAGCAATTTTTAATTTTTGGTAACCCGTTTTACTAATTGGAAGCCAAATTGAAGACTTTAAAAGCACAAAATAACTATCTTTTCCTTTCAGTTCTATTTTTGTAACTTGATTGATATTTACAATATAAGACCGATGTATGCGAACAAACATTTCTGAATCAAGACTTTGTTCAAAAAAAGCCATCGTTTTGTTTTTTGTATAACTATCATTAGCGGTATTGATTTTTACATAATCATCGTTTGCTTCAAAATAATGAACATCCTCGGCAGGAATAATTTTTATAAGCCCCTCTTTTTTAACAACCACCCTATTGTTGTGTTTTGAAGAAGATAAACTGATGCTTTCTAATAAATTAGAATCAAATGAGTGGTTATTTTGCATCTTCTCTCTAAGTTTGCGAATAGCTATACTAAAACGTTCTTTTTCAATTGGTTTTAATAAATAATCAACCGCATTTACTTCAAATGCTTTAATCGCAAAAGCGTCAAATGCTGTTGTGAAGATTACGTTTGGTACTTTTTCAAGCAGTTCTAACATTTCAAATCCATTTATTTTTGGCATTTGAATGTCTAAAAAAATAAAATCTGGTTGATATAAATTAATTGCTTTTAAACCTTCAAATCCATCACAACATTCAGCTACAATCTCTATATCATCAAAATCTTTTAAATAATGTTTTATGATATCTCTTGCTAAAGATTCGTCATCAATTATTAATGTTTTCATCATTTTTTTGTGGAATTTTTAGCGTGGTAACATATATTTTTTCATCTATCGATGCCGTTTGGAGTAAATTAACATCTCCAAAAAGCAAATATAATCGACGTTTAATGGCACTCAACCCAAATCCGGTGCTTTCTGTCGATTTCATATTACAATCATAAGGGTTTTTTACCTGAATAAATAATAGTTTACCCTCTACCCAAATTTGTATATCGATCGTAATTTTAGCATTGGTATTGTAAAGCCCAAATTTGATGGCATTTTCAACTATCGGTTGAACAAATGTTCCAGGTAAATTAAACTGTAATGCTTCTTCTGCAATCGTAATATCGATATTTAAACGGTGGCTAAATCTAACTTTTTCAATTGCTAAATACAATTCAATATATTCCATCTCCTCCTCCACCGAAACCCAAATTTCGTCATCTCTTTTTAAATTCCCTCTTAAAAAAGAAGCTAATTTTGTAATCATTACACCTGCCTCTGAAGGATTTACAATCGTTAGCGCATAAACAGAGTTCAAACTATTGAATAAAAAATGAGGTTGCAATTGATGTCTTAATTTGTTTAACTCTGCTTCTTTTGCAAAGTTTTTAGCTTCTAATAATCGTTCGTGGTTTTGGGATTGTTCTTCTATTCTATACCACAAAGAACTTACTAAAGCACACCATGCTAAGGAAATAAATAAAAACAAAAATCTTAATGGAAATGCTAATTCTAACATCAAAAGATAGCTTTTATGGCCTTTAAAAATATTTTCCAGCATTATTTCGGCTAAATACACAACAATTGTGGTAAGCAGCAGCACTAACATGGTCATGAATAAAATTCGCTCTTGCTTCGGTTGATAATAATGCAACAAATTACTTAATACAACGCAAGCAAAAGCAAGTAAAACATTGGTAATTAACGAATCAACAATTGAAATTACAATGGGTAAGTTCAAATATATATTAAAAAAAACCGAACAAACGGTTATCCAAACCAATAAAATAGTGAGCGTTGTTAATTGCGTTTTTTGGGTTGTCAATGATTTTATTTTCACAATTTAGGTTTTTTATAGGTTAATTTTTCACTTCAATACCACCAAAAACAATCGCACCTTTTAAAATCAAAACTTTTTTAGGTTCTCCGTTTAAACTTGTATGAATGCGTCTTTTGTCTTCTAAACCGCCAAAAATAGTTGTGATTTCATTTTGAATTTCCCAATTAGATGGTAAAATTAATTGTACCCCACCAAAAACAGCCACCACTTCTATATTTATGTTGTTTTCAAAATCCGCTTGTGTTAAATTAATTTCACTCCCTCCAAAAATGGCTACAAATTCGCCACCTTTTAAATTTTTATTGTAGGTAGATTGCTGACTAGCTCCAAATATATTAACGCAACTTAAAAATTCATTGCTATTAAAATCAGATTTTATTCCATCTGTTTCAGTCTCTTGCGTTAAATTTCTATTTCCTCTTTTGGATTTCCAGCTTTCCCATTTTTCTTTACAAGCCGCCGAATTATTGTTTTTTGGTTTAAAAATCAAAAACAAACCCAATGCTACCAAAGCCAAAGGCCAAAAATAACTCGAGAAATTAAAATTCACGTTCATTATATCCTCTAAAGTGTAATAAGCACCTATCAAGATAACAATTGCACCGCCATAATTTTTAAAATTGTGCTTTATCAGCATCCCAATTCCAATTATAATGAGAAAAAAATGCCAACTAAATAACCAATGAGGAACATTGACATTCAGATTTTTAAGTAAATAAATAGCGCCAATAAAAGTTACCAATAATCCAATTAGTAAACTGTTGTTTGATTTGTTTAAATTTTTCATGATTTTAATAATTTATAAGTCAAATATATTGTGTTTATTTTCATAAAAAGATACAATATCGATTAACAAGGTATAAATGTCGGTAAAACTAGGTTTTAAGTCGGTGAAATTTTATTACTTTGTAATTATGATGATAAAACTAAAATTAGACGAGCTCAACCGAGTTGACATCAAAACTTTTAAGGAACAAGAAAAGCTACCTATTGTAGTGGTTTTGGACAATGTAAGAAGTATGCACAATATTGGTTCTATATTTAGAACTTCAGATGGTTTTTCGATTGAGAAAATCATTTTATGTGGCATCACAGCGCAACCTCCTCATCGAGAAATTGAAAAAACAGCACTAGGCGCTACACAATCCGTAGATTGGATACATGAAGAAGATACATTAAACGCAATTGAGAATTTAAGAGCACAGGGCTATAAAATTATTGCTATCGAACAGGCGCAAAATAGCATTATGCTAAACACCTATCAACCTCAGCAAAATGAAAAATATGCACTCATATTTGGCAATGAAGTAAACGGTGTAAGCGATGAGGTGATGCGAAATATTGATGCCTGTATCGAAATTCCGCAGTTTGGCACCAAACATTCGTTCAATGTGGTCATTTCAGCAGGGATTGTATTGTGGGATTTCTTTGCTAAAATAAAATTATAAATCTATTAATCAAATAGATAGGTTTTATTGTGTTAAAATAAATATTTTTTCATAAAAAAATCAAAGCTTTTCTTACATTTGCAGCGGGCAAGTCTTTTACGACCAGCTCCTTTCGAACTCCCCCAGGGTGGGAACGCAGCAAGGGTAGAAAGTTGAGCGGTGCGATAAGAGTTGCTTGCCCATTTTTATTTCTCAAAAAGGCAAACAATAATTTATTCAAATATCCTTCCTTTTTTAAAATCAATTTTTTATGAAATTTTTTATCGATACGGCTAATCTTAACGACATTAAAGAAGCTCAAGATTTAGGTATTTTAGATGGTGTAACAACCAATCCAAGTTTAATGGCTAAAGAAGGTATCGCTGGCGATGCTAATGTATTGGCGCATTACAAAGCCATTTGTGACATTGTAGATGACAATGTGAGTGCAGAAGTAATTGCTACCGATTTTGAAGGGATGGTAAAAGAAGGTGAAATGTTAGCTGCCTTAAACCCTAAAATTGTGGTTAAAATTCCGATGATAAAAGATGGAATTAAAGCCATTAAATATTTTTCTTCAAAAGGAATTAAAACCAATTGTACGTTGATTTTCTCACCTGGACAAGCTTTGTTAGCTGCCAAAGCGGGTGCAACTTACGTTTCTCCATTCTTAGGTCGTTTGGATGATATTTCTACTGATGGATTGCAGTTAATAGCCGATATTAGATTAATTTTTGATAATTATGGTTTTGAAACTGAAATTTTAGCCGCTTCTATCCGTGGACCATTACACATTGTAAATTGTGCTAAAATTGGTGCCGATGTAATTACAGGACCATTAAGTTCAATCACTGCTTTATTAAAACACCCGCTAACAGATAGCGGTTTGGCTACATTTTTAGCCGATCATGCAAAAGCAGCTTCTAAGTAATAATTTTAAAAATAGACTGTCTCAAATTAATTTTGAGACAGTCTATAACACATAGTTTATTCCACTTTATCACTCTTGAGGATACGAAATCGGTTAATGAAGAAGAAAATAGATATCAATCCATCAAACCGTTCGTTTTAAATGGAATATTTCTTCCTTCTAAATAAGTAATTAAAGCTTTCCAATCTTTGTCCCAAAGTGAGTCCGCATAAAAAGTTTTAGGATTATAATCTTTAGTAGTAATTATCATTCCTAGCCCTCCTTTTCCATACGATTTAAGTTCACATTCTAAAATATCACTTAGTTTATAAATTTTTTGATACCAAAAAAAGTGGTAATTTTTTATCATTAAGTAATTGTCTGAACATTTGAAATAATGTAAACCGTTTGACTGTAAAAAAAATAAAATAAGAAATAAGATAGCTAAAAATAGTCCGATTATATATTCTTCTTGTGGGAATTTTTGAATATTTAAAATTACAGCAAAGAAACACAATAATGAAAACCATGAAATGAGAATCCTAAATGAAAAATAACTTTTAAATGATTCAAAATATTCGCCTTCAATAGCTGTATTATAAACTTTTTCAGGGGTTAAAATCGTGTAAGTTCCTTTTTCTATCACTACGCTTTTTAAAAACGATTTTATTTCAGAAATATTTTTATAAAACTTATCATAAATTACAATCTCTATTTCATCATTACACTCTATTTTTATAACTTTCATAAAAGAAGAACCTGCAAATCTATCTTCTCCTATTAGTTCTATTTTTTTTACCTCTTCCCATTTATATTCTTTTTTATTTAAAACGATAGCCGTTTCATTTATACTAAAACTATGTAAATCAATACAATATTTTACAAACAAATAAATAGACATTAATAGACAATAAATCCCCAAAAAAAGCCATAAATAATTACCTTTATTTGAATTAAACGCATTCATTTTATGGTTAAAAAGAATAATAAGAAATATTCCAATACCAATAATAAATAAGGAAGTGAAAATTCTTAAAGCAAAATAAAATGGATTGATTTTAGATTGAATACTGGTCATGGTTTAGGTTTAAAACCTTGAAATTACAATTCTTTTCTCAATCTTGCTACCGAAATATTCATTTGCTCACGATATTTTGCGACTGTTCGTCTAGCAATATTATAACCTTGTTCTTTTAAAATATCAGTTAATTGCTCATCGGTTAAAGGTTTTCTTTTTTCCTCTTTGCTAATGTGTTCTTCCAAAATTTTTTTCACTTCTTTGTTGGATACTTCGCCACCATCATCCGTTTGTATGGATTCAGAAAAAAAATGTTTAAGCAAAAAAGTTCCAAACTCGGTTTGTACATATTTAGAATTAGCAACCCTTGAAACTGTAGAAATATCCATTTGAATTTTATCCGAAATATCTTTCAAAATCATAGGACGAATTTTTCGCTCATCACCGGTCATAAAATACTCATATTGATAATTCATGATGGCATTCATTGTTTTTAATAAAGTTTGTTGACGTTGTTTAATGGCATCAATAAACCAACGGGCGGCATCTAATTTCTGTTTCACAAATTGAACAGCTTCTTTCATTTTCTTATCCTTTTGAGCTGATTTATCATAATGTTCAAACATATCTCGATAGGTTTTGCTCACTTTCAATTCAGGTGCATTTTTTGCATTCAAAGTAAGAATTAACACTTCATCCGATTTTACAACATGAAAATCAGGTATCACTTGCATTTGTTTGGTCGTTATTTGGTTGGCATCACCAGGTTTAGGATTTAGACGTTTGATTTCTAAAATAATGTTCCTTAATTCTTCATCAGAAAGATTTAAGTTTTTTTCTATTTTTTCGTAATGTTTACGAGTAAAATCTTCTAAATATTGCTCTACAATCAACATTGCTTTTTGTACAATGGGATTGTTTTGATCTTTTTGTTTCAACTGCAAAATTAAGCATTCTTTTAAATCTCTAGCAGCAATACCTGGCGGATGAAAATTTTGAATAACTTTTAACACCTCTTCTACCTCATCTATGGATACAAATAAATTTTGTGAAAAAGCTAAATCATCAATCATCGATAAAATAGGTCGTCTCAAATAGCCATCATCATCTAAACTGCCTATAATTTGTTTTCCAATTACAAAATCAGTGTCCGAAAGCGGTACCAAATCCAATTGTTCTTGCAAATCTTCAAAAAAAGTGTGTTCCAAGGCTATCGGACGCTCTTTACTTTCCTCTTCATCATTGGTATTTGAAAAAGACAAATTATAGTCATCAGCCTGATTGTCTTCTAAATATTCATCGATGTTAAATTCATCGCTTATGCTATTTTCCTCGCTATCAAAATCAATTTTTTCTTCTTTCAGGTCATCATATTCATTTACAATTTCCTCATTTATCATCAAACTAGAGTCTTCTAGTGCAGGATTTTCTTCCAACTCTTCTTTAATTCGTGCATCTAAAGCTACTGTAGAAACCTGCAATAGTTTTATAAATTGAATTTGCTGAGGAGAAAGTTTTTGCAGTAATTTTTGATGTAAACTTTGTTTAAGCATTATATGAAATTGTTTTTTAGAAGTAATGCAAAGCTATAAAGAATTAATTTTTTGTTATTCAATTATTGAATTTAATTTTTCAATAATTTGATTTTATACATTTATGAAAAATATTGTAACTTTAATTTCTTTAATAGTGTCTTAACAAATAAATAAAATAACGTATGAAAAAAAATCTTTTAAAACCTATTGGTTTAAGTTTAGTTTTTGCTGTTTCAGGCATTTTTGCCCATGCACAGCAAACACCTACCGCGGTAACACCGCCAGTAAGTAATTACAATAATTACGAGGCCTTTTCGCCAATTTTTTACACGCAAAACGGAAATGATTTACGTTCAGCAAGTGGAGCACCGGGCGCAAAATATTGGCAAAACAAAGTTGACTATAATATTTCGGCAAAACTAGACGAAACAAAAAACAGAGTTTCAGGTACAATTACCATTACCTACAAAAATAACAGCCCAGATAAATTACCTTATTTATGGTTACAATTAGACCAAAACACTTTTAAAGAAGGTTCTAGAGGATTCAACATCACAGCAGCAAAAAGCAGATATGGCGCTCAAGGCGAAAAATTTGACGGTGGCTACAAAGTTGATGTTGTAAGTGTTAGTCAAAAATCATTACCTGTAAAGCATGAAATTTTGATTGAAGACACTCGAATGCAAATTCGCTTAAATCAACCGATGGCTCCAAATGGAGATGTAATTACCATAAAAATGGATTATTCTTACGTTATTCCAAAACAAGGTTCAGACAGAACAGGACACTTAACAACTAAAAATGGAGAAATTTTTGCCGTAGCACAATGGTTTCCTCGTATGAGTGTTTATGATGATGTAATTGGCTGGAATACATTGCCATATTGGGGAGGCGGTGAGTTTTATTGTGAATATGGAGACATTACTTTCGACATCACAGCACCTGCAAGTCACATTGTGATGGGTTCAGGAGAATTATTAAACCCTCAAGAAGTATTTACAGCTACGCAATTAGCCCGCTGGAATGCTGCTAAATTAAGCGACGCAACTGTTCATATCCGTTCAGAAAGTGAAGTAACAGATCCAAGTTCTCGCCCTGCGAAAGAAAATTTAACTTGGAAATTTAAAATCCAAAATGCTCGTGATGCGGCTTGGGCTTCTTCAAAATCATTTGTTTTAGATGCTGCTCGTATCAATTTACCTAGCGGAAAGAAATCTTTAGCGGTTTCGGCACATCCTGTTGAAAGCAATGGAATGGATGCTTATGGTCGTGGTGTAGAATATGTAAAAACATCAATTGAGCATTACTCAAAACAATGGTTTGAATATCCTTATCCTATGGCTGTAAATGTGGCTACTAACATTGGTGGAATGGAATATCCAGGTCTTGTATTTTGTGGTTGGGAAGCTAAAAAAGATGCCGCTTGGGGTGTTATCGACCATGAATTTGGTCATGCTTGGTTTCCTATGATTGTAGGTTCAAACGAACGTAAATTTGGATGGATGGACGAAGGTTTTAATACATTCATCAATTCAATTTCAGCCGAAAACTTCAATAATGGAGAATACAAAGACCCGAAAACAAACATGCACGGCATTGGAAAAGGTGTAATTGGTAATCCTAAATATGAAAATGTATTGTTAATTCCAGATGGAATGACGGAAGGCAATATTGGAATTAATTTGTATGCCAAACCAGGATGGGCTTTAACAATTTTAAGAAATGAAGTTTTAGGACCAATTCGTTTTGATTATGCTTTTAGACAATACATCAAAAACTGGGCTTTCAAACACCCTACTCCTACTGATTTTTTCCGTTCGATGGAAAATGGAGCTGGAGAAGATTTAAGTTGGTTTTGGAGAAGTTGGTTTATCAACAACTGGAAAATGGATCAAGCTATTACAGGTGTAAAAGAAGTTAAAAAAGACAATGCCATTACAGGATACCAAATTACGGTAGCAAATATGGAAAAAATGCCTTTGCCAATTATTTTACAAGTAAAAACTAAAAGTGGTAAAACTGATGTTGTAAAAATTGCTGCTGATGTTTGGATGAAAAACACCAAATGGGTAGTTCGCTATCCTACTACTGAAGAAGTGGTTTCTGTGGTGTTAGACCCTGAAAAAGTTTTGCCTGATGCTGAATCGAAAAACAATACTTGGACTGCATCTGCTGAAAATTCATCGAGTGTTGCTCCAGTTGTTATAAATTTAGATGCATACTTAGGGGTTTATGCTGTTGAAGGCAAGCCATTAAAAATCACTTTTAGTAAAGAAGACGGTGCTTTAACAGCAGAGGTTTCTGGTCAACCAAAATTGACACTAGAAAACAATGGAAAAGATAAATTTAAGTCTGAAGAAGGTGGTGGCATTGATTTTGAATTTAACATCGATAAAAAAGAAGTTAAATTAACTGTTGGCGAGAGAGTTATTACACTTACCAAACAAAATTAAGAATCAAATTTAATACAAAAAAAAGGGATGTAAATAATATTTACATCCCTTTTTTCATACAACTATTTTGATTGCATTAATAATTTTTATGCACATACTTTCTAGCATTAATAATCAATCCTATACCTATAAAAATAAGTAAAACGGCAATCAATTCTGCCTGAGTAAATGATAAACCGCCAACAGTATATTTAGAATTTACCCTAATCAATTCAATAAAAAATCTTTCTACACCGTTTAAAATTAGATAAATACCAAACAACATACCTGGTAATTTAATTCTTGAGCGCAAAAACCACAATACAAGAAACAATATAAAAGCTAAAATTACCTCATAAATTGGCGTTGGATAAACGCCTTGAGGCAACTGACGACAAAATCTTCCGATACAATTTACCATCTCCACTCCTTCGTTGGCTACATTATTTGGGTAAGTGTATGACCACAACCAATCGGGCAACCAAGAGAATGGTTTGGGATTTAGATTCACAATTCCCCAGTCGCCATCTCCCGACAAATGGCAACCAATACGTCCCACACAATAAGCCAACATCATACCCGGTGCGCCCACATCGAGCATGTGTAGCGGTTTGATTCCATTTTTTTTAGCGATGTATAGAACTGCTGCACCGCCACAAATCAATCCACCATAAAAAGTTAAACCGCTGAATGAAAGTAAACTATCAATAGGATTTTGAATAAATGTATCCCAATGTTCTAAATTGTCGAATATTTTAGCACCTAAAAGTCCCCAAATGGCCGCCCACACAATTAAACTTCCCATCAGTTGATGCGGATGTTGAGTTTCTACTACATTTTTTGGCGTGCTTAATTTATGTTGATTTTTCTCCTTGTATTCCCAATAAGCAAATACGCCTGCGAAAAACAAACCACCTAAAAAATTTCCTTGCGTAGAAATTAAAAGCGATTGTGCATCACTCACCAAAAATGAATAATTTAAAAGTGCATAAACTAATTTATATCCAATTAAAAAACCAAAAAAAGCATTGTAAGCCAATTCTATCTTGCTAGCTGGCTTGCCTACGATTGTAGTTTTTTGTTGAGGTAACAAAATACCTAATTGTTCTTTGCGAATTAACTCTTTACTAAATGCCCAATAACCAGCCATAAAAGCCAAGGCTACAAAAACACCAAAAGTATTGAATGGTAAAGGTATATCTACACCAAATAAATAGTTGATAAAATGAGAAACGGTAGGAAACATATATATTTATTTAATTCAACTCTTCAATTTCAACCTCGCCATCGGAGGTTATAGACACTAATTTAACTTGCTTTACATCATTAACCATCACAGGGTCGTATTTGGCTCTTACTTTTACATAATTTCTGGTAAAACCATGCATAAAGCCATTTTTCAAATCATCTTCAAACAAAACTTCTTGTTGAGAACCGATTTGAGATTCATAAAAAGCTCTGCGTTTTTTGTCTGATAAAATATGTAGCATTTTATTCCTATCAAAACGTTTTGCTCCTGCAACTTTGCCTTTCATGTTTGCGGCTTCCGTTTGTTCCCTTTCCGAATAGGTAAATACATGAAGATAAGACACATCAAGCTCATTCAAAAATTGATACGTTTCTAAAAAATCTTCTTCTGTTTCGCCAGGAAAACCAACAATTACATCCACACCAATACAACAATTAGGCATCAGTTGTTTAATTTTCGCCACCCTATCCACATACAATTCTCTTTGATAGCGGCGTTTCATCAATCCTAAAATTTTATTTGACCCCGATTGTAATGGAATATGAAAATGAGGTACAAATTTTATAGATTTAGACACAAAATCAATTACTTCATTACTCAATAAATTGGGCTCTATTGATGATATTCTATATCTTTGGATGCCTTCAACTTTATCCAAAGCCGTAATTAAATCTATAAATTTATCTTTACGTTCGCCTTCTCTAATCCCAAAATCTCCTAAATTTACCCCCGTCAAAACCACTTCTTTTACACCGCTTTCCACCACTTGCTGCACTTTTAAAAGTACGTTTTCAATGGTATCACTTCGGCTTGCTCCACGAGCCAACGGAATAGTACAATAGGTACAAGGATAATCACAGCCATCCTGAACTTTTAAAAAAGTTCGGGTTCTATCACCAATAGAATGGGAAGCAATAAAGTTATGATTTACTTTTTCTATGTCTTGTTGATGAATGACCGCTTTAGGTTTTTTAGTGAAATCGGAAATAAACTCCACGATTCTAAACTTTTCAGCAGCGCCCAAAACCATATCTACACCTTCTATTTCAGCTATTTCGGTAGGTTTAAGTTGTGCATAACAACCTACAATGGTGATATAAGCGTTTGGAGAATATTTTAATGCTTCTTTTACCACTTTTCGGCATTTTTTATCCGCATGATCAGTTACCGAACAGGTGTTTATCACATATACATCCGCCGAATCGGTGAAATTAACTACCTCATATCCTGCATCCGCAAATTGGCGACCTATGGTAGAGGTTTCCGAAAAATTTAATTTACAACCTAATGTATAAAAAGCTACTTTTTTCATTTTGGATGCAAATATAGGAAAATTTGACCACTACATTATGGCTAACATAACTAGTTATTTTAAAAATTAATATTTTTTTAATATAGTTTTTTTTACCTTCACATAAATTTTTAACAAACAATATTATGGTAGGTACAGTAAAATGGTTTAATGACACAAAAGGATATGGTTTTATTACACCAGAAAATGGTGGTAAAGATATTTTCTGTCATCATTCAGCAATTCATGCTACAGGTTTAAGAAGTCTTTCAGACGGTCAGCAAGTAGAATTTGATGTAAAAGAAGGAAGTAAAGGTCCTGAAGCTGAAAATGTAAAATTAGTAGGTTAAGACACCTATTTTACAAATTTTAAAAATGGGCTACCTTGATTTTAAAAAAAAGGTAACCTATTTTTTTTTACAACCTATACCTAAAAGAAAAGTTATGATTTTATCAGAAAAAACACTCAAATGGGTACTTTGTTTTTATCCTCCCCTATTTTTTCAACGCATTTGGATTAAAAAATTTCACAAAGATTTTAAAGGTGTTGATGTTAAAATTAGCAATAGTTTTTTAAATAGAAACTACAATGCTTCGATTTTTGGAGGCACAATATATGCTGCTACCGATCCATTTTATGCCATAATATTTGACCAATTGATGCAAAGAAGAGGCTTTAAGGTAAGAGCATGGCTAAAAAGCGCTTCAATTCAATACATAAAACCAGGCTTAGGTACTTTGTATTTTACTTTAGTTATTACAGATGAAATGATTAAAGAGGCAGAAGATACATTACGATTAAATGGAAAATTTGTAAAATCATATCCTATTGAAATTTTCAACAAAGAAGGTGAACTTTGTGCCATCGCTACAAATGAAATTTATTTAAGAGATAGATTTTCGGGCGAAAATCAACATGTAGCAATCTAACAAAACATTAAAAAAATCGATGTTAAAAACACTTTATACAAAATACAAACCTTTTTATCAGCAAAATTTAGCTCTTGCAGTTCCCATTATGATATCTCAGTTGGGGCATACTGCCGTTCAACTCGCAGATAGCGCCATTGTTGGTCATTTTACTGACACTACTCAACTAGCCGCCGTTTCGCTAGTTAATAGCTTATTTATTTTGGTACTTGTGGTTGGTATAGGCATTTCTTATGGCTTAACACCGCTCATCGCACAAGAAAACGGAAGAAAAAACTACGCTGAATGTGGTAAATTATTATCAAGTAGCCTAATTGTAAACTTAGGAATGGGCTTATTCCTATTTTTAGCCCTCCATTTTGGTATCTTAAACCTTATCGACCACATTGGACAATCTCCAGAAGTGGTAAAATATGCCAAACCATACCTCAGTTATTTATCTATTTCGGTTATTCCTTTGATGATTTTTTTAACTTTCAAGCAATTTGCCGAAGGTTTAGGTTTTACAAAGCAAGCAATGGTTATCACCATTTTAGGAAATATTATAAATATAATTTTGGGAATTATATTTGTGAAAGGAATGTTTGGTATTGCTCCAATGGGCGTAAGAGGAGTTGGTTTGAGCACTTTGATTGATCGGATTTTAATGGCATTAAGCATGGGATTGTATGTTTATCTTGCTAAAAACTTCAAAATATATTTAGAAAACTTCAAATTGACTTTCAACAAAGTCAGAACGCTTAAAATATTAAAAATCGGTGCGCCTGTTGCATTGCAATACACTTTTGAGCTAAGCGCATTTAGTGGTGCAGGAATAATTATTGGTACAATTGGTGCTGTTCAGCAAGCTGCCCATCTTACCGCTTTAAACTTAGCTTCAACCACTTATATGATAGCAGGTGGCATTGCTTCGGCGGCAACCATAAAAACGGGCAACAACTTTGGAGAAAAATCATTTAAAAATTTAAGACTTTCTGCAGTAGCTAGTTATCATTTGGTAATTGTTTTTATGTCATTAATGGCCTTGTTGTTTGTTTTAGGATGTAATTTTTTACCTTATATTTTTACAAGTGAAGCAGCTGTTGTTCAAATCGCTGTTCAACTTATTATTATTGCAGGTTTCTTTCAATTATTTGACGGAACTCAAGTTGTTGGTTTAGGTGTATTAAGAGGTATAGGTGATGTGAATATTCCTACCCTTATCACATTTATTTCTTATTGGGTTGTTGGTATTCCAATTGGATATGTTTTAGGAATAAAAATGGGATTAGGTGCAAATGGTATTTGGTATGGGCTAACTTTTGGATTATTAACTTCTTCCGTTCTTTTATTCCTGAGGTTTCAAAACAGGAGTAAACAGTTAATTAAAGATGAGTCAAAGGCTTGAAATTAAGTAAATTCATGACAGCTTTAAAATCATTTTGAAAGTCTGATTTTATATGAACTTTTTGTTTAGTTAAAGGATGTGTAAAGATTAATTCAGAAGCATGCAAACACATTGTTTCAATCTCCCACTTATCTTTAAATAATTTATTTTGCTTGTTACAACCATGCTTTCTATCGCCAATAATGGGATGAAAAATATGTGCAAAATGCTTTCTTAATTGATGCATTCTACCCGTTTTAGGAGATGCTTCTATAAGCGAATATCGTGAAGTTTCATGCTTACCAAAAGCTACCGCTAACTCTACTTTTTGCAGCGTTCTAAAAGACGTAAAAGCATCCTGCATCATGCCATTTTCCTTCATTAATGGATAATCAATATCCATTGCATCTGGAGAATATCCACGTAAAATTGCGATGTATTTTTTCTCTACTAAACCATCTTGAAACATTTTATGCATTTCTATTTCTACGTCTTTTTCGAATGCGAAAAGTAAAATGCCTCCTGTTTTTCTATCCAATCTATGAACAGGGCTAACACGTTTTCCAATTTGATTTCTTAATTCTTGTAAGGCAAATACCGTTGCATCCTTAGCCATCGGCGTACGATGAACAATTAAACCATGTGGCTTATTAATTGCAATCAAATGCTCGTCTTGATAAATTATTTCCAACATAAAACCTAAACAATTACTTTATATAAATAATTAAATTACGTAAAGTTTTTATTTAGATAATATTTTTAAAATCAATTAAATCAATTATTTTAATTAAATAATTTAAATCAACTTCATCGAACTTATCTAATACTTCACTATCTACATCTAATACACCTACAACCCTTTCGTTCTTTAACAAAGGGATTACTATTTCGGATTTTGAAGCGGACGCACAAGCTATGTGACCCGGAAATTTATCAACATCAGGAACGATAATAGCTTGTTTTTTCTCCCATGAACTTCCACAAACACCCCTACCTTTCGCAATTCGAGTACAAGCTACGGGTCCTTGAAAAGGACCTAAAACCAACTCCTCACCTTTCACCAAATAAAAACCAACCCAAAACCAATTAAATTGTTCTTTTAAAGCTGCACTAACATTGGCAAGATTAGCTATTAAATCTTCTTCTGTTGAAACTAAAGCCTTTATTTGTGGTAATAATGACTCATATTGAGATTCCTTACTTAAATCTCTGTTTATTATTAAATCTTCTGCCATTTTAACGTTCTGAATAGTCTTCAAAGATATAAAAACATGTGAAATAGATTTATTTATTTGATAAAAATAGTAATTGATTAGTAGATTTGGGGGGATTAAAAAAAATATATGAGAATAATTGCAGAACTACCGCATCCAGATTGTAAGATTTCTATCTTCAATATGAACCAAAAATACATTGTAAAGTTTGAACAAGGAACACTTGAACAATCCTATAAATTATCCGAATTAGATTTAAGCGGAGGAGGGGTTAACGATGTGTTTGAAATTTTAGATGATGAATTTATCAAAACAGTTGTTGATAAATTCAAATCCATGCGAACAGATTTCAACACCGCTTATAAGCGTCACTATTAGTTTATATAAATTATATAACTATTTGATTTACAAATGCAATAAAACCCTTACAGAATTTAATTCTGTAAGGGTTTTATTTTTGTTTTTATTTTACCACCTTAAACTAATTTAACTATTTATATAAAATACACAAGTAACTGATTTACAATATTAAAAATTAACAAACAAAACTATATTTGGTGTTTAAAAACACCAAATTATATCCATATTTCTTGTTTTTTTAGTTCTTTAAAAAAATCTTACCTATAAACATTTTTGAAATTTTAGTCACAAAAAAAAGCCACAATTTCTTGTGGCTTTTGAAAAATATTTTGTTTGAAAATTATTTGATAATTTTAAACACTTCAGATAAATGATCATTAGCCTCACAAGAAACTTTTAAGTCTTTTATAAAACCTGTTTGCAAACTATACACCCATCCATGTAATGCTAATTTTTTTCCATCTGCCCATTTGTTTTGCACAATAGAAGTTTTACTTAAATTATAAACTCCTTCAATCACATTTAATTCAACCAATCGTTCACAACGTTTATTAGGATCTGAAATTAAATCAAGCTCGTGATTGTGCATACGATAAGTGTCTTTAATATTACGTAGCCAATTATCAATTATTCCATGTTGCTTGCTACCTAGAGCGGCCTCTACCCCACCACATCCATAATGCCCACAAACAATTACATGCTCTACTTCTAAAACATTTACAGCATAATCCAACACGCTTAACATATTCATATCTGTATGAACAACAACGTTTGCAATATTTCTGTGTACAAATATATCTCCAGGATTGGTATTTGTGATTTGATTGGCTGGCACTCTGCTATCCGAACAACCAATCCATAAAATGGGTGGTTTATGCCCCATGGATAATTTATTGAAATATTCAGGATCACTTTGCAAGGTTTCCTCTACCCATTGCAAATTTCCTTTCAACAATCCTTCATAAGTAATTTTTTCTTTTACACACATCAGCTTATTATTTTAACACGAATTAATATAATTTAAAACCAAATCATTTACGCTCTTTATTTAAAAATACTATGGCTATTGATTTTTGTAAAATTATAGAATTTGGAATGGTTACGATATCTCCTTCTTTAGTTTCTAAATGAATGAAAAAATAATTCAACTCTGTAATTTCACCTTCAAAAGGATAATCTTTATCTAAAACTTTGATTACATCTCCTAATTTTAATGGATGATTAAAAAAAAGAATGACGCTAGAGGTTATATTCGATAATAATGACCACTGTGCAAAAAACGCAATACCTAGGGCTGTCAACAACGTACTTGCAAACACCGCAATTTCATTTTGCTTCAATCCCCAGATTCCTGCAAGCAACACCAAAACAGCAATTAACACAAATAATTGTATTGCTTTAACAATAATTTTCCTTCTTGCTCTTTGCAAGTGTGCATTTTTTAAAACATTATTTATAACTGTTTTTGCTACAAAAAACAAAGAAACGTAAACAATAACAACAATTAATGTTTCTAATAATTGAATTTCATATTGAGTCATAATTATTAAACTATATTCTTAAAATCGTTGAACAATGAGAAAATAGATAGGCATGCCAATTGTAATGTTTATTGGAAATGTAATGGCGAGCGCCATTGGCAAATACAACCCTGGATTGGCTTTTGGCACCGTTATTTTCATTGCCGCTGGCACAGCTATGTAAGAAGCGCTTGCTGCTAAAACTGCAAAAATAAATCTATTCGTAATATCTGTGGTAACAAAAGAACTTAACAGCGCAAAAACACAACCATTGAACAATGGAATAATGATAGCAAATAGAAAAGGAAATACGCCGAAAGAGAAAAATGATTTAAGTTTTTGCCCGCTTGTAATACCCATATCTAAAAGAAAAATTGCTAAAAAACCTTTAAACAAATCATT
>JAIEMU010000073.1 GCA_019751895.1 Sphingobacteriaceae bacterium
GGAAAATAAAATAGCTTACCACACGCTGATGCAACTCATCGGTTTGAGCGAGCATCCCAATCATTTAGCTCGCCGTAGGGCAAAGTATCCGCAACATTTTAGTGAGGTAGATGGGCACTGGTATGTGAGCTTGGAGCTGGCAACATTTTTGGCGGAGTGTAAAACAAACGAATTATTGGCTTTGAAACTAAAAGGAGGTAACTAATGGAATTACTATCAAATCATAATTTAGAAGCTAAAGATTTGGCTACTATACTAGGTGAATTAGCAGAAGAATATGCACAATATGTGATGACAGACGAAAACTATACAGGTGGCAAAAAACAACCCCAAGCCGAACGCTACTACCATTTGCAAAGGGTGTGTAAATGGCTCGAAAGTATAGCCGAAAAAGAAACAAATTGACACCAAAACACCTGCCATTTATGCAAATGGCGGGTGTTTTTTTTGTTAGTAAGTCCACTTTTTTGAATAGTTTTTTGTAGCCATATTTGCCATTATGCGTGGACAAACTACTTTAACTTCTATTTTACCCAGCTCAGTAACCAGTGACAGCCAACGCAAGGGGCAACGTAATGTGTTAATCTATCAACGAGATGAAGCACTAGCCTACCGCTATTATTACTATGCCGAAATCAAACGCTTGCGTTTTGATGATTGTCTTTTGAAACTTGAAAAAGAATTTTTTATTACCGCCAATGTGGTATCACGTAGGTTGGTAAATCAAACCGATGTAGTAAAAAAATTAGTAGCCCAAAAAGCTAGGGCAACTTATTTTAAAAAAAAATACCCTCATTTTAGTTGGATTTAGTTTAATTACCTATATCCGTAAATTCAAAACTATAACGCAAGACACGCACTCGAATGCTGTCGTTTCGTTTTTCGGTTTGTGCCGATAACCTACTCAATGGGCTACAGCCTACTATTTCGAGTTTGCTGATGATGCTGTTTACTTTTCTTTCTATCTCAAAATATTGCAAGGCATCGGCTCTATGTGCTTGTGAGCTGATATTGCTAGCAGAGGTATAAATATTGAGTGCCAAACGTATTTCAATCACGCCATCACATAGCTGAACACCTTCGCCTACGTCGCTATAATTGAGTTGTGGCAAATCTATCAAAGCACAGGGGAAGATTACAGGTGGGCGATTTTCATAATATTCTAATTGCCCCAAATCTTGATCCACAAATTTTAGTTCATTGTTTAGCGCATCGGCTAGGTTGGTGTATAGTGTTTCTATTTTCATCATTTAATAGGATTTAATAAGGTTTTAAAAGGTTTTTAAATATGTATTTTACCGCTTTTAAATTGGCTCATCACATAGTTGTTTATTTCTTTTTCGATGGCAGCGTTGAGTATGCCTGAGGGTCTATTGGCAGTAGGTACAAACTGCCTACGGGGAATTTCCACATTTCGGCTATGTGCTTTTACTGGGTGTATGCCAGTTTCAACCTTAATGCTACGGTAGCGTTTGGTTTCGATATTGGCTACTTTGCCTACACCAAACGTACGCCTGGTGTGTGCTTTGATTTGTATAGCACCTTTAAACCCTTGGTTGTGCATATTGGCATAGGGTGCTGCATTGCTGATAATGACAGAACTGGGTGTAACACTGGATTGAAAACCACGACGCAAACGCCCCGTTTGTATCAGTATGCCGTTGCTTTTTTGGCTAAAGCGATTTTCTTTGCCTGAGCCTGTTTTGCGCCAAGGGATAAGCGTGTTAGCTTGGTAGCCCTGTGCTCTAAAATTATCATCAATGTATCTTAGCGTTACACGATTGATGTTTCGCATTAAAGAAATTAAGTTCATTGTTTTTTATTGAAAAATTGTTTTTACATTTGTGGTTGCAAAGGGTATGAATGTGGATGTAGCGAACTAAACACTCGGCACTACAATTTACAAGTCATACCCTTTTTAATTTCTGAATAATAAAATTCCTTTTCTTTCATCAATATCTAAGCCGTTAGCCTTATACATTGTCTTTGCAATAATTTTATTGCCCTTTGTGTTGGTTATTAGAATATATGGTTTATCGTCATAGTATTTTACGTAGGCTGTAGATAGGTATTTATCTTTGTGTTTAAAACACCAAATCTCGTTTGGCTCTTGTAAAATATTCATAAGATTAGTTGCATCACGGTATCGTTTTTCATCGGTATTTGACAATATGTGTGTTTTGAAATAATCAGTCGGCTTCTTACTATCAGGACTACTATCAAACAAAACATTATTACCTAATTTATCTTTCAGCACAAAATCGTGTTCATTAATACCGTGTTGTTCTACCATTGTTTGCCAATATTGGTTGTATTCTGCCATCGATTGTAGTGTTTGGGCTTGGGGGTATTGGTTGTTTTGGTATAGGTTTTTTACGGGCCTCATGCCGTAGTTTTTCACGGCATCTAGTTCGGCTAGTTTACCTTTTGTGTTTTTAAAATAAGTATGATCATCTTTAAACACCAACCCTGTTTTACCTACATTGTTTTTAAAAAGCGGTGTTATTTTGGCTTTTTTGGTAGCGTTAATTAAATCTGTCTGTGCAGATTCGTCCTTTAGCATAGCAGGCACCACGTGGCAACGACAATTAAAAGCATTGGGCGGATAAATGGTATTCCAAATCACATCGTTAATGGCCGCTACTTTCCCATCTAGTGCGGCGTGTTGGTCTCGCACTTTGTTGTCGCCTGCGGTGGTGTATTGCAAGGCTTCTACTCCGTTTTGCTCGTGGCTAAGCCAATTGCTGGCGCTTTGAGCCGAGGCTATGGCGGTGTTGTATTCGGCATTGAGGTATTGCTCATTGTAAAGTTTGGTTATTTTAGCTACATCTTGGCGATACTGGTTAAATGATTTTACTTGTCCTGTTTCATCGGCAATAAGTGCCGCCATTGCCTGATTTTGGCTCAAACACTTGGCAGCACTAAAAGCGTGTATATTGGTACGAAGTTGAGCGAGCATCACATTATCAGGTTCGCCCCACTTGATATTTTGGGTAAAACTGTCAGTTACACCCTGCATAAGGGTATTGGCAGTAGCCAAATAAAGGGGGGTATATACCTGATTAGGGTTGATGTAACCCTTATACATGTAATCAATATATCCTTTAATACATTCGCTTAGTGAACCGCTAGGTGCTGCACTTAGTGCAATACTACCATTACATTTGGCACACCTGGTGTTGTATAATTTGTCAAGCTCAGTCAAAGTAGATAGGCTCTGTATCCCCTCCGCTTGGAGGGGGTAGGCGAAAAAAGAGCCGTCTCCTTGTTGGTTATTAAGCTTCACAAGTTCATTTTTATTGTCTTCAAGCGAGGGGGTAGATGCATTTTTATCTTCGTTGGACGTTGGGCTTTTGGTTACTGCAGCTTTTCCTTTTTCGGGTTTGGGTAGTCCATAATAGATGTAAAAATAATCAGGGTCAAAGGGCAAACCTAAATCTTTGACTAATTTCAAATCAATCTCCAATTTGTCTTTTTTGCTCAAATGTTCCTCGTCTTCGCCTTTAATTTTAAACTTGCCACCGTTTGTTTTTATGCCGTTGGCTTCTAATATGGGGATGAGTTTGTCGTTTAAAATACGGCGTACAAATCTTCTGTCGGCTTTGTTGATGTCGGCTTCTACCTCTTTATGTACATCGCCCTGTGCTCTACTGCCTCCGTTTTCGGTGGTTAATGTTTGTCCTAAAATAAAGGTCGTTATTTCGCTGTTGCATGCTTCGACAAGTACCTGGTATAATTTGCCATCGCTGTTGGTTGAATTTTGTATAAACTCAATTTCAGAGCCTTTTGGTATAATGGCGGCACCACCACCGCCCATTTCGTCTAAAGCTCGCTCTAATAAAAAGCGTTGTTCATCGTCGTAACCGTCGTAAGTTGCTTTGCGAAACGGCATGCCAAATATTTCGGCAAATTGCGCCCAATCGCCATAACCACCACGTTTGTAAATTACATAGGGTGCTGCTTTGAATATTAATCCCAAATCATCAGCATTTCCAACTTCCATAATGGTGTTGAGGTATAAGCCCTCACGAATATTGATGCCTGTATCGGCATTTTCTTCAATGGCCAATATACCTAACTTTGGGCGTAAATGTTTACGAGGTAAGCTAGCAACGGTGTTTAATGGTGCTGAAAAATTAAATTCTAAGGCACTGTAGCCCCAAAATTTGGATAACATAATTTCTTCCAGTACGGTTTCAAAAGTTAGGCTATCAATAAAAGGGTTTATGTTTTCTACAACCTGCCCATCTTTGGTTATACATTGCCATTCGGCATTGGTAATTGCTTTTATACGTTTGTCGATGACCGAACTTAGCCTAGTGTCTATCAATATATCCTCATACAAATTGTATAACGTAGTGCGTCTAGGTATTTGCGCTTCTGCAGCTCGTAAAGCATTGCGCCAAGAATCTATGTCTTGCGTTTTACGAGCGATAGGACGAACGTTGAGTTGATTGATAATTATTGGCGGTGTAGAATTAGCCGTTTTAAGCGATTTATTTTGATTAGCCATTGATTGGTATATTAAAAATGATTTAAAAGATTAGAGGGGATATTTAACGGAAATTTAAAAGGGTCTAGTAATGGTTGATACGTTTAGGATTGCTTGTAAATCTAAAAGTGCCTGAATTTTGACTTTGACCATCCATTTTTTGAAATTCTTTGTAAGCGATTTTGCCTGCTTGAATTTTACCCAGCCAAGCAATGGCATCTTCATAACGAGAGCGAAAAAGTTCTAAATTTACATTTGGGTTGGCTAAACAAATGAAGTGCCAAGCGCAAATATCTTTGATGCGTAACTCGAGTGCGGGATGACGCAAGGCAATTACTTTATCGAAATCAAAAGCCGACAAGTAACCCTGTGCTTCGGTTTGTGCGGCAGTGATGGCTGTATTTATAATGGCATCGTTGCCCGAAGTGATGGCATCAATAGCACCGATGTTGATATGCGTTTCTAAGTCTTTTTTGGTCATCATACACGTTTATTGTTTTTATGTTTTTTAATCGATTTATAACTATCTGGATTGAGTGTTGTAATTTTTTGATTGATGGTAAATATGGCACCCTCTACAGCATCAGGTGCATCGTCATGAGCTGAACTGCCTGGTTCTAAAGCCAAAAACTGTTCTTCTAACCTTTGCATGTGCGGATTGCTAGCATCTGCTTGGTTGAGCCATAGTTTACCTTGGCGATTTAAGGGTTCGAGCAATGATTCTATACGTGTAAACTTATCGGGTTTTTTGCGTTTGTCGCCCGTAATTGGAATGGTTTTGTTACGTTCGATAGAAGCTTTGTAAAAAGCATCCAATAAAGTATCCTGCATAAAATTGGCTTCCATTAAATAATACACGGGTATTTTGCCATTTACTAAATCCGAAATTTGATAATGCCAGTCTATCATGGTAGCGGTACTGGTCTGCTCTACAAACGCTTTAAGGATGTGAAACTCATCTTTCCATTTGCCGATCAGTACGGTAGCTTTGTAGTCATTCTTTTTAGATTCTTTAAACGAGGGGTCGGTGTAACAGACTAAAAAACGATATTCGCTAAACGAGGGCATTGTTTTGTAAGCCATCTCTTTAAATACGGTGCCCTCTGAAATTGGGTTATTGAAATATTCTTTTTGAGCCGAAGCGTAAGAAATTTTACTTAAAATATCGTCAATGTCTTGTTCGCTATTTTTTTCAGCCCAAGAAGATTTTCCATTGGTACGAATGTTAACTTGATCTATGTGGTTGGCTATTTTTTCGGCCAATGCCACTACACACACTTTGGCTATTTTATTGCCACAAAAAAGTATGCGGTAAGAACCCGATACCGATACAGTGGGGATTAAAGCCTCTTGTACCCATTTAAACTTATCGTTTATTCGCTTAGGGTTACGGCATTCCTCGTCCGTGTCTATATCATCTATTAAAATCATATCTACACGAGCGGATTCGTTTCGGGTACCACGAGGTGATTGTCCTGCGCCCAAAGCTCTAAAACTAACACCACCAGTAGTGGTAAATTCTTTGTCTGTCCATGCACCAAATTTTACTTGCTCACCGTAATCGTTTGCTATACGTTTGTTATGCTCTAAATTAAGGCGGTAAGGTGTGAGCAAACGAACGGCATTGTCTTCACTATTGCTGACCAAAACAACATTGCGCACTTCTTTTTTTGCTAAGGAGAGGTACAATGTTTCAATCATAGAACGTGTTGATTTGGCAAGTTCACGGGACCATTGTCTCACTTCAAGCCAGCGTTTATTTTCTATTAAACGTTTGCTCGCTTTGATATGAAATTTAGCAGGTTTAGCTGATGCGTAAGTAGGAAAGTAATATACCGCCCAAGCCTCAAAGTCGCTTTCTAAACGAGCCATACGTTTACGTTTGTCGAGTTCAGGCTCGTTAAAATCTACACTACAGCCCTCACGTAAATTCTTAATGAAAGCATCCCAATCTTGTAAGGCTTTTTTATCGTTTATTTTCATTTAATTTTTGTTTAATGAATCCATCGAAAAAATTGCCCACACGCTGAGAAAGCTCGAAATCCTCTACACGCAAAAAATTTAGAAATCCTTTAGCCACCTCTATAATATCGGCGATACTGTTTTCGCTTTCCATTTGTTTAATGGCCGAAGTAAGCTTTACATACACGTCAGCCTCTTTACTGTTTGGAAAACGACTACCCTCTGTGCGAGAATTGATATTGTCGGTTAATTCGGTCAGTTGCATGTATAGCATACGAAGTTGTTGCTCTTTGGTTACTACTAAACTTTCTCTTAGGGTTTCCCAAGATTCAGAGTTTACCCATTTGCTCATGGTTCGTTCCGAAACCCCTACCCGTAAAGCGAGTTCTTTTTGCGTGGTAATACCCTCTTTGGTGTATAGCAATTTGGCGAGTTCTTTCTTTTGTTCTATGCTTAATTCTTTGCCCATTTATTCTAAATATTTACGCAAATAAACGCCTTAAAATAGAGGTAGAAAAAAGCACATTTTATATGATGGCATTTTTTACCATCATAATGTACACAAATAGGTAAGATACAGATTTACAATTTTTTAAGTTCAAAAATCAACGCAATATTTGCCCAACAAACAAATAAAACATGCCGAAATCAAGTAAGAGATTTATACTATCAACCAGTGCTGTGAATAGCTACGGTTTTAGAGTGTTGACCGAGGGAATAGACTTGGAACAATTCAACAAAAACCCTGTTATGTTATTCAATCATACACGCCCTAAACAATACGAGGGTAAAAATCAAATTTTACCCATTGGCTACTGGGAAGATATAAGCATAGATGGCGATGTATTGATGGGTACGCCTGTGTTTGATGACAGCGATGATTTTGCGATGAGCATTTATGCCAAAGTAGAAAATGGAACCTTGCGCATGGCAAGTATTGGTGGCAATGCAATAGAAACCACTACAGAGGCAAGCCTGATGCTTGTAGGGCAAACACAGCCAACGGTTACTAAACTATTCCTTAGTGAGGTGTCAATCGTAGATATGGGTGGCAACGATGATGCCATTGCCCTATACGATACCGATATGAATGCGATAGAGCTTACCAATGCGCAAACACTTGCCATCGCCTTAACAAAAGAAACAAAAACCAATATAGAAAAAATGAAACAAATAACCTTAAACCACGAATCTGTGGCAGGTCTTTTAGACCTATCAGAAAAGGCTGACGGTGTAGAGCTTGTAGCCAAAATACAAGATGCTGTGCAGCTAAATGTTGAACTGAAAAAAGAGCTAGACACCTCGAAACAGGAACTAGGAAAGTTGAAAGCTGAACAACAAAGCGAAAAAGTAGTAACACTTGTAAGCCAAGCCATTGCTGATAAAAAAATATTAGAAGGCGAAAAAGAAGCCTACGTTAAACTTGCAACGCAAGATTACGACACGGTAAAACAAATGTTAGATGCCAAGCCAGCGCATGTAAGTGCTAATGCACAATTAGAAAAACAAGCTAAAGGTACTGCTACAGATTATGCACAGTTATCATTTGATGAATTGCATAAAACAGGAAAGCTGGCGTATGTAAAACTAAACATGCCTGAGTTGTATGCACAGAAACACAAAGAAAAATTTAACAAATAGAATCAAAAACAATTAAAAAATCCATTCAGAAAAATGAAAAATTTATTTAAAGCCATCAACTGGCTAAACCTTTTATTCAACATCATTGTTGCGGTTATTATTGGTGCGGTTTTAGACGTATCGTATGGCACAGCAATAGCCGTATCGTTATTTATTGGAACCGTCTTGAGCATCGCTAAGAAATACGATTTTAAAACCACGTTGTTTTTTGCAGTTCAAAAAGAGATATGGACAGACTACATTATCCAGAAATTTTTTAAGGACAACAACATTATCAATAAAGTATATAGGGATGACGAGTATGTGATGGCAGGTAAAGTAGTGCATATACCGCAACCAGGAGCAAGCCCAAATGTAGTTAAGAATAGAAGCTCATTACCAGCTGTAGCGGTAAAACGTAACGACACCGATATTGTCTATGTGTTGGAGGAGTTTACAACCGACCCCATTCACATTCCTAATGCTGACACGGTAGAATTATCTTACAACAAGGTAGATAGTGTATTGAGTGAACACACCTCTGCATTAATAGAGACCACAACAGAAGAATTAATCTTTAAATGGTTGTCTAATTTAACCGCTGAAAACATTTTGTACACCACAGGAACTGCTGCAGCAGCTGCATTGGATGGTGCAACAGGAAACCGCAATAGCTTAACCCGTTCGGATTTAAGCAAAGCCAAAATCAAGATGAACAAAGGTAGTGTACCACGTGATGAAAGATATTGTTTGTTGTCGGAGGATATGTTTAACGAGTTGTACAATTCTTTGAGCGAAACTCAACAAAGAGATTTTTCACGCTATGTAGATGCTGAAAATGGCACCTTAGGCAAATTAGAAGGATTTAATATCCTAACAAGAGCCAGCGTAGCCGCTGCTACATCGGCAGGTGTAATTAAACCAATTGGTGCAGCTACTGCTGCTACAGATTGTGATGTTGCTCTTTTTTGGCAAAAAAACTCATTAACAGCCGCCTTAGGTGATGTGTTGTTTTTTGAAGACAAAGATAGTGCGATTTACTATGGCGATGTGTATTCGGCATTATTGAGAGCAGGTGGTCGTGTAAGAAGAGCGGACAACAAAGGAGTGATTGCTATTATTCAAAAAGTAGCCTAACAAATAAAACAGACTTTGCTTAAAGTGGTAAGCAAAGTCTGTTAAAAATCAAAAAAGAAATGCAACAAACAATCATAACACTAGTTCTATCTATTGTCTCGCTGTTGATAGGCTATTTATCAGGAAAAAGAAAACAAAAAGCCGAGGTTAAATTATTGGAAGCACAGGCTGAAAAAAGTATAGCCGAAATATGGAAAGGAATTTGTGAGGAATCGAGAGTTCAAGTAAACGAGTCGAGAGTTCAGGTTGATGATTTGAGGGTTCAGGTTGATGATTTGAAAAAATTAGTTGAAAAACAATTGAAAAAAATTGAAGAACTGGAAAAAGAGCTACACAACTACAAGTATGGACATAAAAAACCAACGCATGGAAACCATTAAAAAATTACTCTCCAGTAGTGAGAATTTATCAAGCAAACGAGCCATAGCATTGTTGTATGCAATTATAGGTTGTGTGGTGTTTTGTTACTTAGAATACCATTTGCCCGATGCCCTTAAAATAGATGTTTTTAATACGGTATTGTTATTTGTTGCAGGATTGGCAGGCGTAAGCACCATAGAAAACTTTGGCAAAAAAAAAGAAAGCGAAAATGAAAGTAAGTGAAAAAGGTAAGTCTTTCATCAAAAAAAATGAAGGATGTGTATTGAAAGCCTATCAATGCCCAGCGAAAGTATGGACGATAGGCTACGGCTCTACTTTTTATACCAATGGCAAAGCGGTAAAAAAAGGAGATGTGATTAGTCAAGCAGAGGCAGACAAGCTATTTGAGAAAGTGGTTGCCGACTTTGAAACAAAAGTAGCAGCATTGATAAAAACAAACCTAAGCCAACCGCAATTTGATGCGATGGTAGATATGGCTTTTAATGTGGGGATTGGAGCTTTTGCAAAAAGCGGTTTATTGAAAGCCATTAATAGAAATGCAAACGACCCCAATATTCCAAGTTATATTATGCAGTGGAATAAAATAACCATTGATGGTAAAAAAGTAGCTGCAGAAGTTTTGACTACTCGATGTAAAAAACGTGTAGAAATGTATAATCAAAAATAATCATGTATAAAATATGTATCGCCTTAATGGCACTCTTGTGGGTCGGGTGTAGGCCTTGTAAAAACATCATAAACACGGTAAAAGTAATAGACACAGTAGGTATAGAAAGCGTTCGTGTAGATACACTAATTAAGCTAAAACAAGATACCATTAAAATTAAAAAAGACCGTTTAAAATTGTTGATTGTTAAACAACACGACACCTTACGTGTAAATGCAGAGTGCCAAGGCGATACTATTTATAGAGTTAAATATTTAAGATTACCACAACACATAGAATATGTTGACAAGGGCGGTTTTGCCAAGTGGTGGTGGTTGTTGTTAGCAGGTGCAATTATATCGTTAATCATAATAATAAAGCGTTAAAAAAAAATCATAAAATGAAACAAAACCAATATTTTGAAAATTACCCTAAAGTGAACGTATTTCACTTTACTAGCGATGGCTATGCCTTTGAAAATGGAGAACAAGCAAATGAACACGCTAAAAGTTTAGAAGATAACACCGTAAAAACGGTAACACGAGCTGAGGTAGAAACACCTAAAGAGGAATCTAAAAAAACATCTGCTAAAAAAGGATCAGATAATCTAAAGCTTGTGCAAACTAAAGAAGAAGTAGGTAACCAAGAGTCTGCGGACACTAAAAAAGAGGGGGCAATCTAATGTTACCAGGAATTAAAATAAACCTAACCAATGGAGCATTAGGAGGTGTATCGCCTAGTGCCGATGGTGTAATGGGTTTGATATGTAGTGGCGTGGCGACTATCGGTATCAATCTTTCAGAACCAAAAGTGATTTTTGGAATGAATGATTTAAAAAATATTGGCATAACAGCCGATAACAATGTAGGAGCCTATAGACACGTAAAAGAATATTACGATACTGCAGGCGAAGGTTCAGAATTGTGGTTGATGCTTGTTGCCTCAACCCTTTCTATGTCAGATATAGTAGATAACTCTCAAAGTTATGCTACCGTATTATTGAACGCAGCTCAGGGACGTATCAACGTGTTGGGTGTTACACGTACGCCATCGGTAGCTTACAGTCCAATTATTCAAGCGGGTTTAGACAAAGATGTGTATGATACCATTCCTAAAGCACAAGTACTGGCATTGGCCTATGAAGCCAAATTTGCACCTATAACAGTATTAGTGGAAGGTAGAAGTTATACAGGTAACGAAACAGAGGTAACAGATTTGCGCACAATGAGCAACAACCGTGTAGGTGTGATTTTGGCTAGTTCAATGTCAGATGGTTCGGCATCGGTAGGATTAGTATTAGGACGTATGGCCGCTATACCCGTAATGCGCAACATTGGGCGTGTAAAAAGCGGAGCCTTGCCAATTTCGACAGGTTATGTAGGCGCTAAAAAAGTAGATACCTATACAGGCTTGAATTTATTACACGACAAAGGTTATATCGTGTTGCGCAAGTTTGTAGGCAAAGAGGGTTATTACTTTAACGATGACCCATTGGCAACCCTCATCAGCGATGATTACAATAGCATAACCAACCGCCGTGTAATTGATAAAACATTACGCCTGGTATATAAAACCTATGTAGAGGAGTTGTTGGATGAAGTGCCTGTAGATGCAAAAGGCAACATTATTATTCCAATCGCATCGGCATGGCAAAGTAAGATAGAAAATGTGGTTAACAGTAGCATGTTGGGTGAGTTATCCGCATTTGAAGTGTTCATCGCAACTAATCAAAATGTATTATCGACAGGTAAAATAACCATCACAATAAAAGTGACACCCATCGGTTATGCAAAAACAATCGTAATTAATTTAGGTTTTAACAATCCATCAAACAAATAAAAAAATGGCAGTAGTAAATAGCGAGCAATTTGCATGGCGAGACATTAAAATAGTGATGATGGGGCGTATCGTAACAGGTGTACGCTCAATCAAATATAAAACTTCGCAAGAAAAAGAGCCCTTGTATGGCGCAGGCGACAAACCACTAAGCATACAAAGAGGCAACAGAAAGTATGAAGGTTCGATTAAATTGTTGCAAAGCGAATATCAAGGATTAATCAATGCAGCTGCACCAACATCCGACATTATGGATATACCTCCTTTTGACATCACGGTGTGTTATATCGCTCAGGGAGCTTCATTGGCGGTAACTAGAGTTTTGAAGTTGTGTCAGTTTACCGAATCGGAAGAAGGAATGTCTCAAGGTGACAAACATGCAGAAATTGAATTGCCTTTTGTGGCCTTAGACATCGAAAATAGTTAGTGTTAATTACGTTTTAAATTGATTTAAAGTGAAAAAAGAATTAAAAGGGCAGTTAAATGCTCAAGAAGTAGCAGACTTGAAAGCCAAGCAAGCAATAGCTGGCAAACAATTGTATGAGGTATCTGCAGAAGGGCATATAGCTTATTTAACCACACCTAGCCGACAAATATTAGGTGCTGCACGTTTGATGGCTGATGGCGACCAAATGAAATTTAATGAAATCGTGCTTGAAAATTGTATGGTAGCAGGTAGCGAGGAATTTAAAAGTAGTGATAAATTATTTTTAGGTCTAGTACCTTACTTATCTGACATTGTAGAAGTTGCGGAGGTACGCATAAAAAAGCTTTAACGAGTAAGCATGCCAAATTAAGTGATAGCGATTATGTGCGTAAAATAAACGCACTACTTCGTTATCACTTTAAAATAGACCCAAATGTATTGACTGATGAAGAATGGGCAGGTCTGTGGCATGACTTACAATATGTGCTTAAAAGTATTAATAATACTTAATAAAGACTAATATCCATGCTAGGGCACAAAGCCCACATAGTGTGGTAACTATCCAAAATTGATATTTCAATTCAAAGGGTGCATTTTTTCGGGATGCTTTATAAAACCAAACAAAAGGAGCCGCCAAAACACCTAAAGCCGATGCGGATAGCCATACAGAAGCTGTTGCTACGAAAACTAAAACAACGAGTAAAAAAAACAATACAATAATTTCCATGAGCAATAATTTAGAATACGTATTTACGCTTCGAGACAAATTTAGCGATTCGCAAAAGAAAATACAAGTACTAACCAATAAACAATTAGACGCTTTCGCTGCATTAGAAACCAAGGTTAACAATGCAGATACGGCGACTAAAATTTTTGGGAAAAGTATTGGCTCTTTACGTATGAGATTAGAAGCGTTGCGCAGTGAAAAAGAATTTTTGCCAGCGAGTAGTATTGCTCATATACGTACTTATAATAGTGAAATTAAGCGTTTAGAAAAACAACTTAGGAGTTTAGACACCATTAATGGCAATAAGTTTAAGGCGTATGCTAAAGACGCATTTACACAATTGAGTGCTAATCCAATTATCGGTATTGCAACCAATCCACTTGTAGCCGCAGGAGCTATTGCAGGACAAGCATTAAAAAAAGGATTTGAAAGAGAATCGGCAATTACAAGTTTAACAGTCTTGAATAAAGGCGATGCCGTAAAAGCAAATACTACATACACGCAAGTAAAAGCCTATGGCGATAAATCACCGTATGAAAGTGCTGAATTATTGGAAAATGTTAAGTTGTTACAATCGTTTGGCGTAGAACAGGGTAAAGTTATCAATACCATGAAAATGCTTGGAGATGTAGCCATGGGTGACCAAAATAAATTAAATTCTTTGTCTTTAGCATTCGCTCAAATTAAATCAGCTGGCAAAATGCAAGGTCAAGATTTGATGCAACTCGTTAACGCAGGCTTTAACCCATTGCAAGTAATGGCCACTAAAACAGGTAAATCGATGGCTGAACTCAAAGAAGCTATGGGAAAAGGTGCTATTAGTGCAAAAATGGTAGAACAAGCTTTTATTGATGCAACTACTCAGGGTGGTTTGTTTTATGGCATGTCGGATAAAATGGCGAAAACAGGACAAGGCAAATGGAGTACCGCTATGGACGCTATGAATACTACTTTAGGTAATTTGGGTAGTTTCATATTGCCTGCAGTAATACCTGCAATTGATGGATTGGGTTATGTTTTTGGGTTGTTATCAAAGAGTATAGAATTTGTGCAAAAATGCACTAGTAAGTTGTGGGATTTCTTTGAAGAAGGTTCGAGTTTGGCTAAAATATTAGGGTTTGGTATTGTTGGGTTAAGTTCAGCTATGGCAGTTAATGTGCTTATTGCCAACTCTGCCGCTATTGGCTATGGTTTAGCTGCTGCCGCTACTTGGGCAGCGACTGCTGCTAACACAGCGTTAAATGCGGTATTAGCGGCATCTCCATATGGATTGGCTTTGCTTGCTTTAGGCGGTCTTTATGTGGCTTATGATAGGTGGAATAACAAGATGAACGAAAGTGATCGTCTTATTGGTAATATCTCCTCAAAAGTGTTTCAAGAGAAAAACCAACTAAACAGTCTTTTTGATGCATTGGCTAGAACTGAGCCTAAATCAGCGAAACGCAATGAATTGCTTGGTGAGTTAAAAGAAAAATATCCTGATGTATTGGAATGGCAAAAGTTGGAAGCGGCAAACGAGAATGATTTAGCCAAAGCCCGAGCAACTGCCAACGCTGAACTTGAAAAGGGTATAATTTTAGCTAGCACAAGAAAAGAAAAGGAAAAAGTATTTGGCGCTATACAAGAAGCGGAAAAAAGTTTAATCGATAATTTATTTAAAAAAGAAGTAGGATTAAACGACAAGCAAATAGCCTCTTTGCTCGCACAAATAAATAATGCTAGTCGTTCAATTGTAGATAAAGGTCAATATAAGGACGGTGTTTTTTCGGGTGCTTCGCAGGATAATATAAATGCTGTGTTTGCTGAATTGAGTAAAAAAAATAAAAACTTAATACCAGGCCTTTCCAAACGTGGATTTTCTATGGATTCGATGTACAATTATATCGAATCTAAATTGGTAGGCGATAATGAAATTAAAGGCATAGATAGGTACACCCAATCTAAGTTTGGCAAAGGTATATTAGATAAGCCAACCAAAACTAGTCCTGGAAATCTTACAAATAGCAACAACTACGATTTAACCGACATCAACAAAGACATCAACAGCACTTCGAGTAATAGTGGACAAAAAAACATTACCATCAACGTTCAAAAAATAATAGAGGGCGGTGTAAATATTACCAGTCAGAATATTAAAGCAGGTGCAAGCGAAATGGAACAAATTATCACAGAGGCATTGTTAAGAGTGCTTAATTCGGGAGGGCAACTAGCAAATGGCTAATTATAATCCAATAGATTTAGAAAGTACAGGTATTAGCAACGTTTTTGGACTAGACAAATTCAATTACCTAACAGCAAGACAGTTTAGTGTCAATTTCAACGACCTATTTAATATGGTTTGGGGTTACAAACCAAATTATGGGCATACACAACAAGCAGAGGTTGAGTTTAAGGATGTACAAGTTCAACCAACTAAAAAGAAAACATCAGAGATAACCTGTTCGCCATTATATGGTGTAGATAAATATTTAGGTAAGGAGATTTACTTACCCATTGTACTTGAAAATGTAATGTTGCAACTCGCTTGTATGAGTGTTTCGGCTAAGAAAAACATTGTAGAAACCGTAATTGTAGGTAGGCAGGGTACGGTAAAGGAATTGATTAGTGCGCAAGATTATCAAATTAACATTAAAGGTTTTTTTGTTGACCAAAACGGAGAGTATCCGGAGGCTCAAGTAATGGAACTTAAACGCTTATATGATAAAAATACAAGCCTAAAAATTAAGAGTTTATTAACCGACATCTTGGGAGACTCGGATATGTATGTAGTACTGGAGAGTTTTTCGCTACCAGAGATGAGAGGTATTAGAGGTGTACAAGCTTATGAGGTAAATTGTATTAGTGATAAATTATTCGAATTAGAGATTAAATAATGTACAAAATACCCGTCTGTAAAATAAATATTGGAAAGGTAACATTTAACAGTGTACACGATGTGCGTATAGACAAGTCGATTCATAATTTTATGGATACGGCAAGGATAAAAATACCTACTTCGGCAAGATTGAGAACATCGGCTACGGACATCGGGGAGACAGTACAGGTAGCACAGCAGTTTAAAGAAGGAGATTTTGTCCAGGTTAATTTGGGCTACAACCCCAATTTAAAAAACGAGTTTGTAGGCTTTGTGCGAAGGATAAATTTTGCTACGCCATTGGAGATAGAATGTGAAGGTTATAGTTATCAATTGAGAAAAAAAACGATAACCAAACAGTTTGTGAAAAGTTCTTTAAAAGAGATTTTAAATGAATTGATAAAAGGCACAGACATTATACTACATAAAGATGTGCCGGATATGCCAATCGACAAAGTAATATTTAGAGGATTAGATGGAGCGGAGGCACTTAGGGTGCTTAAAGACAAATATTTGGTAAATAGTTTTTTTATTGACAACGTTTTGTATGCAGGATTGCTTTATGTGCCTAATAATGGAAAAGTTAAATACGAGATGTATGCAGGTAATGTGGTAGATGCCGATAGTTTGAAATATAGGTTGGCCGATGAAGTAAAAGTAAAAATAAAAGCAATACACATAAAACCTAATGGTCAACGGGTGGAAGCCAGTGTGGGTGAAGATGGAGGGGTTGAGCGAACGGTATTTTTGTCTATGACAGATAAAACACAAATGCAAGAACGAGCAAAATCACTTATCAAAGATTATCAGTATTCGGGCTATGAGGGTAAAATTAAAACTTTTTTAATTCCAAAAGCGGTACCAGGTATGATTGCAGAAATAAATGATAGTAGATACAAAGAGCGTACAGGTGCGTATTACATTGAAAGTGTGCTGATAGAATTTGGTACATCAGGAGCTAGACGAGTTTTAGAAATAGGTGTAAGAGCTAATAAACAGAAATAATGAAAGCACATGAAAAAATAAGGCAAGCGATAAAGCAAATAGCACATCAAGACGATGCACTATGCTTGGCTACCATACAATCGGTGAATGAAAGCGAAGGTACATGTACGGTAATTTGTGATGATGGACTAAAATTAGAAGGAGTGCGCCTAAGAGTAAGTATCGATGATAAAACAGCGTTTGTAGTTGTGCCTGTTGTTGATTCAATGGTGTTGGTGGCACAAAATAACGATGATTTTTTTATTGTCATGCAATCAGAGGTGCAAAGCCTTCAATACACCATCAAAAAAACGGCACTTATTTTTAAAGAAAAAAACTTTGAGTTGAAACATGATAACGATGCAACATTTAGTGTAACAGAAAAAGGATTTTCGGTAAAAACAGCAAGTGAAGACTTGAAAAAAGTATTGAGCGATTTGCTAGATGCAGTGGGTGCTATTACCGTACCTACGGGTACTGGGCCAAGTGGCATTCCTGTAAACAAACCTCAGATTGACCAAATAAAAACAAGATTAGATAAATTATTTATATAAAAATATGCCATTAGTAAAAACAACGCTACAAACAGCTATAAAAAATGCTTTTAAGGCTCAAACAACTAAAAAAGATAACCCCGATGCTGCCTTAGATGATTTGGCTAGCCAATTAGCAGAGGCAGTAATCAATTGTATTAAATCAGCAGATATTATGGTAGCAGGTGTAGCCACAGCAGGTTCGGCCACAGCACAAGTTCAAACAGCTCCAGTAAAAGCAAGCATAGCATGATAGATTATAAATATACCGATGATATGGACTTAGATTTAAGTAGTGGTGATTTACAATACGTAGAAAGTTCACAACAGCATATCAATAGTTTACTACTTGCAAATAAAGGTGATATACGCCATAGCCCAAGCACAGGTGTAGGTATAGTCAACTATATTAATGACGAAAGTGGTGAGTCGCTGTCAGAAATTCGCAAAGAACTCATTGCCGACGGAATGCGAGTAGATAGCATACAATTAACAACAAAAGGTTTAAAAATAGAAGCTCAATATGTTTGATTTAATTCATACAACTGCCAATCAAACGCTAATAGATGTTGCCATACAATGCTATGGTAATGTAGATGCCATTTTTGAAATTATACAAGATAATGAATTAATAATATTGGATTTGGCAATGCCTATACCTCCACAAACTTTACGAATTAGGCAAGACAGTACATTCATCAATAATAAAGAAATAAGAGAATTAACCACCGTAGCAACATGGCAAGAAGTACCGCAGAAATAGAAAATAGTATCATTAGTGAGGCAAGCATACGTATGCCAAATCTAAGTAAATCTAAAACCGCAGAATGGCGTATTTGGGTAAATATCGTAGCCGTAGCCATTTCATACTTTGAAAACATATTAGATGTTTTTAAACAATATATCAACGCTCAGCTTGAGCAAAAACAAGCAGGTTCTTTAACCTGGTATATTGATCAAGTTTTGAAGTATCAACATGGTGATGATTTGATAATTGATGAAATGGGTAGAGTTAAATATGCTGTAATAGATGGCACCAAACAAATTGTTAAAATCTGTTCGATTAATGAAACGTCTTCTATGGCTTTACAAATAAAATTAGCCACGTTGGGCAATGACGGCAAATTTATGGCTTTAGATGACTTACAGCGACTAGGATTTTTAAATTACATCAATAAAGTGAGATTTTTAGGTACGCCAGTACAGGTATTGAGTTTGCCTGCGGATGTAATTAATTATAGCATACAAATCTATTGTGCTGATAATGCCGACCCGAATATTGTTAAATCCGCAGTAAAAGAGAGTTTGCAGAAATATGCTACTACTATCAAGTTTGGCGGTAAAATTTATTACACACAAATATTGGCATCTATAATGAGTACCAAGGACGTAGTTACAGCTAATATTATTAGCCTTACGGCAATACAAAACAATAAAACGGTTGACATATCAGATGCTTATGAATTAGTGTCTGGCTATTTCAACTACGATGATAGGGCTAACATTTCCATTAATTTAATCGCAGACAAAATATGATGTACAACATTCAAAATTTAATTTGGACGATGCTACCTCCATTTTTGCGAAAACCATTACGTGTATATTGGTTGATGAGTTTATTAAAACCAATTGACGATTTAATGCAGGGATACTTGCAATTTAAACAAGGTATATCGTATAAAATTAGCATCAATGCTCAAGTTATCGTCTTTGAAAATTATATCAATAAAATACTTGACCCCGAAGCTAAGCGTATAAAAATAATACACGCTGTTGATGGAGCGATACCCATAGGCTTAGAAATAGAGCGTTCTTATTTTATGAGCCTATCAACTTCTAGTGAAGGTAAGTTTAAGCCGATACCATTATTCGGTGAAAACGATAACGCTTTAGATGTATCGTTTAATGTTATAGTGCCTTTGGGCGTTAATATCGCAAAACTTAAATCAGAAATAAACATTTATAAACCAGCAGGTAAAACCTATAAAATTATACAATCATGAAAGAACATATACAAAGTACAGGGGTGCGCAAATGGTACGCAAACGATTTGTTAGAACTACAAAGCGAAACACTTTTAGCAGTACAACAATTTTTTGGAAATTTTGGAAATCACATTATTAGTGGATGTAACATTAGTAACAACACCATAAGCGATGGGCTTGTCGCTATATCGCATGAAGATGGATTTAAAGTAGCTAAACTTACAGCTACCAATATTACTTCTTTCCCTGCATATATTATTATTGCTAAAAACGTAATTAATAGAGATTACCAGGACACAACAGTTAAACCAATTGTCAATCATTATGAAGCTAAAATAGTTTATACAATTCCAACATCGGGATATATTTTGCTTAAAGCAGACAATTCAGCAATAAGGTTTTTAGACGCTATCCAAAACCCCAATTATAGAATGACATCAGATTTAGAAAAATCAAATTGGAATGCTAAAGCCGACAAAACTGCCGTTGATTTGCAAATAAACGATTTAGGCGTACAAATAGAAGCTGCGAAAAATGGCTTGACCTATAAAGATGGTTGTCGTGTTGTTTTGGTAAATGATGTTGATTTAACAGGCTTATTAACCGTTGACGGGGTTACGCTATTGGCAGGCAATAGAGTGCTTGTGTCCATTGCCAACGGCAGTGTTAAAAATGGTATTTACGTAGCAAATGTAGGTGCTTGGACACGGGCAACGGATGCGAATACGGCGACAAAGTTGAAACCAAATACGACTATTTGGGTAGCGGAAGGAACTTTATATAAGGACACGCAATGGACGATGACCAATGACACTTTAACCTTGGGTACGACGGCTCTTTTGTTTGTTCAAAGCCAACGGTTATTTAAAATTGAAGGAGCCAATGTATTGCAGGATGCTACTAATAGGTTGGTGAGTGATACAGAGAAGGCAACTTGGAATGGTAAGGCGGATAAGTTACCAGATAACGTTAAAATGTCCCTGATATTTGGGGCTTTTGAAGTAGGAAACAGCAGTATGTTAAATGCTATTGCTCTTTTAATGAAAGAATTGCCAAATTCGACAAGCGGAGAATTTTTGGCGAGCAACAGCAGTCTTCATAATCACGTTCAGTTTTGTAAATTCGACAACAATGCTGCATATTTTAACGTCAAAAGACTTATAGTTAATACATCAGGCTACAACACGCCGAGCAGCATTGACTATTATTGCGCTAATGGAGTAATTTATTTAACAAAAGTGATTTATTAAAAGTATTCTTTTGAGGGGAAAATAAGCCCTCGACTTTGTTAATATGAATTCTCAAGCCCATATTAACAATTAAGGTGCACCAACACCAAGCCAAGGGCAAATGCCTTTGTGTTTAGTGTTGGTGCACCTTTTTTTTATTGCTTGAGAGGTGCAAATATAGAAAGAAAAATAAATAAGTAATGAAAACGTGTATTAAGTATTGTAATGGTTGGTTAACCATTAACCATGAGATGAATCTTTCTGCTAGCACCAAAGGAGGTGCCAGCAAGACAGAGGTGTTTACTATGAATTACAAACCTAATTATGAAAATCAACAAAAATTGTTTTAAATGAATAAATATCACGAAATTTTAAAAAAAGTGCTTTCAAAAGGTAAAGTGCAAGAAAATAAAAAAGGAAATATAACCTATCTGATCAATCAGAAAATAACACTTAGTAAAGGTGATTTACTAGATATATTGGAAGACCACAATGTGGCTCGTAGAAAGCTAAAAGACGAATTAAGTTTGTTTGTTTCAGGTGAACGTTCTACCGAAGCGTATAGGACAGCGGGTATAACATGGTGGGATTATTGCGGACCCATATTGGTAAATAGTTATCCTACCTATTTTGAACAGTTACCCCGACTAATTGAACGAATTAATAAAGAAAAGCGTAATTCTAAAAATTATGTCTTGTTTTTAGGTTCCACCAATGCCGAAAGCAATCAACAACCATGTTTGTCCTTAATACAGTTTCAAATCGATGGTGGCAAGCTTATTTTAACTGCATATCAGCGCAGTTCTGATGCGAACTTAGGCTTGCCTGCTGATATATATCATTTGTATCTTATAAGTAAGCAAATCAATGTGCCTCTAAAATCTATTACATTGTTTCTTGGAAATGTACATGTTTATCACAATAATATTGATAGTACACATCAGTTGTTAAATGGTGAAACTGTTAAATTTAGTTTAAATGTGGATTAAACCTAGTATGTTCCCGACATTGGTGTCGGGAACATACCTTTTTCGATTATAGTTGATATACGTGTATTTATAAATTAACACCCTTTTAAAGCTCTTTTAAAAGGGTGTTAATTTATTTAAAAATAGGATGTATGGTTTTTATTTAATCCCTAAAAATAGGACGTATGGTTTTTGCGATTATACTTTTGAATCATAAAATGCTTTGCTCCAAATTTCTTCGCCATGATAACCTTCTTCCCAAAACCATATTTTGTTTTCATAAGATAATGTTTTTAATAACCAATTTTTTCTACTTTCATGGGCGTTTTCATTAATAGCATTAAAAATAGCTTTTGAAGTATATTTTTTAAAATCTCGAATTACATCACTCAAATTATTGTTTTTAGCCCTTATTATCAGGTGGATATGATTGGTCATTATCACATAAGCATATACTTCTAAGCCTTTGTTTAATTGGCAATACTGTAAACTTTTATACAATTCATCTATGTAAATGCTTCGTGTAAACACATCTACCCACTGATGTACGGTAAAAGTTACAAAATGTATAGACCCTTGGTCTTGTATTGAATATGCAAATGCCATAATTTTTGCAATTTATTTAATTCGGTTTACAAAACCGATGATAAAGCTTCGGAATTGCAAATTCCGAAGAGCGGAGGAGGTATTCTTCCCCTTAGTAGGGGCTGTTAGCACTCGTAATTATTTGTTTTTCCAATAGTTATTCAGTTTTTTAATCGGTTCTTTAAATGCTCGTTCCATTTTAACTGAAACGTCAATTAGAAATTCGTTCATTTTCTTCCAATCACTTTCTTCAAAGTAACTAACTCCGTCAAGTTGTGCTTTTATCCTGCAAGTAACTTTTTCATCCATTCTTTCCCAAGTTAGTTGTCCATCAAAATCGCTTTCAATTTTGTCTTTCATTTGATAAATGAAATCATAAAGCTCCTTGTTTTCTTCTTGACTTCCACGATTAAAAATTATTTCACTTCTACAATAGTTATTACTCATTGCAAGGTTAATATTTACGCCACTCATTCCAATTCCTTTGCCAATCCAACTTTCTTTAGATGGTGAATTGTTTGAAAACAGTTGGTTTACTTGATTACTTGCATTAATGAATTGCTCCCAAAACTTCAGTCTTACGAGATGTCGGTTTTTAAGAGATTCTTGAACTTCAATTTCTTCTTGTGCTTTTGTCGCTATACTAATTGCAAAATCTTCTGTGTCTTTCGTAGGCAAAATTTGTTCTACATTCAAAAAGAGTTGCTCTCCAAAGGCAAATGGTGTCACTTTAAAACATTGAAGTCTAATTTTGAAGTTCATTAACCATAAAACTGTAGATGTAACTTCTTTTCTAAAATTAGCTGCAATCAACATAAGTCTTTGAGAATTTAGTCCTTGATTAAGAACTATTTCTGAAATGTCTCGATTGTCGAAAAATTCGGAAATCATTTCTTGTGCAATTGCAGTCGAACCCAAGTAGTCTTGATATATATTTAAAATGTCTTGTTTTGTTAAGCTTGCACAATAAGAAGCGTATTTTATTACTTGCCACGTTACGTCTTTTCCTGAGTCGTCAAGTTTGTTTTCTATGATTACTAAATTTCCAAGTTTGTCAAGTGCCAATAAGTCAAGTCGCTCGTTTGTCTCGCTGAAACCATTAAATTCTTTTTGAATTATTAATAATTCTTCTCCAAGTGTGCTTGGGTCGTTCGCAATCCATTCCTGCAAGTGTTCTCTTTCTCTGAATTTTAATTCAGAAAATGATTTCTTTTTGAGTTTCGTTACTCTATTTTTTTCTCTGTCGATTAGATACATTGCTATCGTCTTTTATTATGAGTGCTAACGGTTTGCAGATTTGCGATGGGCGGGCTTTTTACCACTGAACTTTATGCGGAGCACAAAACTTTCGGCTACCTCAAAACTGTCTACGGAGCACGAAACCCCGCCTATTGCAAATGTGCTGTTAGGCGTAGTATTTCTATCCATTTACTTCAACGTCAACCGCCAATAATTGTCCTGACTTTGGGTTTGTCGATACCTTGTATGTTGCAAGTTTACCTTCTTTGTCAAACAAATTAATTCCTTTTGCAGATGTTGAATGAAAGAAAATATTATTTGGATTACGTTCAATAAACCCACAATAACTACCAAATTTGTCTTTGAAAATTTTTGTAATCTTACCTGTATATCTATAGTTTTCGTCTTCTACAAGGTCAGTAGTTACAGTTTTTACTTTTCGAATGTTTGAAAGGACTAAATCTGTAAATTCTTTTACATCTTTTATCCTAAATTGGTCTTTCTTTAAGTCATTAATCCACTGCTTTCTTGATGACTCAAAAACCTTAGCCGCTTCTAAAAATTTTTCAGAGGTAAGCTTGTCATTTTTTAAAACTTGTAAAACTAATTGGCAATGCTCGTCCACAATTAATTCATTGTTTATATTTGGTTTAGAACCTGCAATTAGTTCTCTGAAAATCATTAGTAAATGCGTCCTAAAAGCATAAAAAGACTTTTTGTCTAAAGTCCCTATTCTAAAAAGCTTTTCTAATTTATAAAATGCTAATGCAGATGTAAAATATGGTAGTTTTGATTGATGTTCTTGAAATACTAAATTTGAATATACTTCAAGTAATTTTGATTCATGTCGATGAGAAATGTGCGGTTCATTTATAAACATTCCAACAAATGATTGAAGAATCAATCTTAGACTAAGTTTT
>JAIEMU010000032.1 GCA_019751895.1 Sphingobacteriaceae bacterium
TTAAAGCATAATCTGATAACGTATTCTCGTAGTGATTGTAGATATTTATCTGAAGCAATTTTTGAGAGTGCACCACATGTACTAGCCAGCATTGGAGCAAATGACCCAGATCTAGCGGCAATGGTAGCTAAATCTAATCCAAAATTCAAAAGCCGAGCGATAAATAATAAGAAAGCTGGTGTTCATCATGGAATTATTCCCACTTCACATATAGCAGATTTATCTAAGTTAACTAAAATTGAACGCGATATTTACACTTTAATTTGTCGGTCATTCATTGCTCAATTTATGCCTTTACACAAATATGAGCATACTAAAGTTATACTAGACGTCCACGGATATACCTTTGAAGCCACGAGCAAAAAAATATTAGTAAATGGCTGGAAAGATATTTTTTACGATGCTGAATTAAACGATGAAGAGGCTGATGAAGACCAAGCAACAACATTACAAAATATCGTTAGTAACGCTGGTACCTGCAAAGCATATTCAGTAACTGATAAAGTCACAGCGCCTAAAAAGAAATATAACGTCGCTAGCTTAATTTTGGACATGAATAGTATTGCCAAATACTGTAAAGACCCCAAGATTAAGAGTTTACTACTTGAAAAAGACAAAGATAACGACGAACTACACGGAAGTATTGGTACATCAGCAACCCAAAAAGAGATTGTACCGGCACAATTTGATAAAGGAATGTTTGTTGAAGATAAGAAAGGTAATATTACTTCAACACAAGTTTGCCGAGATCTTTTTGATATGTTACCTAAAGAAATAACTAACCCTGATATTACCGCACTATGGTTTGAGCAACAGGAGTTAGTTGCCCAGGGCAAATTATCAGTTAACGAATTTATTCAAACTAGTTACAAGTTTATCGCCGAGCAAGTAAATATCATTAAAAACATGCAAGTCTCATTAAATATTGATATTCATAAATGCCCTAGTTGTAATGTTGGAATACTAAAGAAAACTAAAGGTCAATATGGATATTATTGGTATTGCAATAATTATAAAAATGGTTGTTCGTTTAAAGTAAAAGACGAAAAAGGAAAACCTATTCTAAATGTACAAAAAGAACTACCAAAATCAACTGGTGAGAAGTGCCCTGAATGCGGTTCAGATGTTGTTGAACGTGTTGGAAAATTTAATAAATTTAAGTCATGTAGCAATTATCCTAAGTGCACCTGGAAACCGACAGCAGATAAACCAAAAGCTGAAACAACAGGCGAACTTTGCCCTAAATGTAACGCTCCGATGCTAAAACGCAAATCCAAGGATGGAACAAAAAAATTCCTCGGTTGTTCGGCATTCCCTAAATGTGACCATGTGGAATGGTAAACTGAATATGAATAATAAACTAAGCTTTGGTGATAAGAAATTTTTAATTAAATGTTGGCGCTTAAGACGATTAATTAATAATGATAGTAGATTCTTCAATGCTCTAATCATTGCGGCAAGTAATTCAAGTGAACTAACAGAACTATCTAAATTGCTGGCAACATTAATCAGGGATACTTTATTGCTGGATGATAATAAGGGTCATTACAATGCTTGATTTAAGCGCGCTAATTTTACAATGTGCTATTAATGTGGCACCATCCACAATGATGGCCATAATTAAAACCGAATCGCAAGGTAACCCGTTAGCATTAGGTATAAATAAAGGTTATCGATTACAATCAAGACCAAAAAATCCAGAGCAAGCTGCTCAGTGGGCGACCTATCTCGAAAAAAATAACTACAATTTTGACGTCGGATTGGCTCAAATTAATATTAAAAATATCCATCGATATGGATATAAAGCATCTGATGCACTTGATCCATGTACTAATCTCAAGATGGCAAGCGATATTCTAGCTAAAAATTATCATGGAGCACTTAGCTCGTCATCATCATCGCATGAAGCCTTACAAAAAGCTATCAGTGCTTATAACACTGGTAATTATCAGTCTGGATTTAGAAATGGTTATGTTCAGAAAGTATATGCCAATGCAAATAGTAAACCGATAAATACGTCTGGAAATATACCGACAATAATACCAATCAACACTACAAAAAAAGTAATAGCTAATAAAAACACTACATTAGCAAGCAATCAAAGAAGGAGTACGATGGTCTATGCCAGACAAATTAATTCTGCAGCGAATTTTTATTAAATTTGCATTAGTAATTGGAACCGTTATCATGATTTTTGGATTATTATTTATATTTGTTAAGCCTGTCGAAAATAAATCATCTTCAATGGCTATTGGTCGATACATGGCTTTTCCTGTGTTTAAACCCGAGCTTGGAAACACATATACAATTTGCTTATCGCCAGATAAAAAAAAGTATTTAAATACAATGTCTAAATTGGGACTTGAAGCTGGAGATTGTGCAAATGGATATATTAGCTTACTTAAACAGATTGTTGCGGTACCTGGTGATATTATAGAAATAACTATGAGAGGTGTTCTTGTCAATCATCAATTAATCGCAAATAGTCAAAGTTCAACAACCTATAATAATATTAATTTATTGCCATTAAAAATTGGTTACATCCACAAACTTGTGAACAATGAATACTTTGTAATGGGAATTGACCCACAGTCTTATGACTCAAGGTATTTTGGGATGATATCTCAATCAGAAATAACAGCTCGAGCTATTTTTTTAAGGTAAAAATATGATTACTGCATCTAACTATAAACAAAAGAAAAAAGAACTTGTATTACGGATGATTATATATATTATTCTTGCTATGTTAGTCAATCTGTATCTTGTTGATCTTTTTCTAGTAAATCACTTTAATAGAACACAATTTAGTGCTACATCATTTAAATTTTATAACCCATGGAATTTGTACCACATTGTTAACTTTTTTAGGGATAACCCTAGCTATGTTGCATTTCAATTGACAGACATCATCCGCTGGAGCGTAGGCGAAATCCTAATGTATAGTAGTTTCACGATACTTGGACTAACTAGTGGAATTGGTTACATTATTACCCTATTACGACTACGTGGAATACTATTTTCAGATCGATACGGAACCGCAAGATTTTTATCTGGCTCTGAAATTATTAAGTCTAATAAAGTTGATGATCCTGATTCAGAAAAAAGCCATAAATTACATGGGCGTTATGGGTTATTTACTGGTGGGTTTGAACATGACAAAGGAGAAAACATTAATTGGATTGACCGAGATACTAAAGCTGAATACTTAAAGCATTTACTCAGACTTTATCATTTTGGTGAACAGCATATGATTATCTTTGCTCCAACAGGTTCAGGTAAAACAGCAAGTATTGTAATTCCACAGTTGGTTACATTTCCTGATTCTGTTTTTGTCCTGGACATATCTGGCGAATTGTGCACAACCACATCAGGCTATCGAAGTAAAAAATTTAATAATATCATTATCCGTTTTGAACCAACATCATCTGCTGGTACTGCACGATACAATCCACTAGAAGAAATTCGTTTAGGAACCGAATTCGAAATGGCCGACGTTCAAAAAATTGCAGCAATTCTTGTTGTGACCCCAGAGAAAGATTTGTCAGATCACTGGGTTGGACGCTCATATGAACTATTAACGGCTGTAATTCTACATGTTTTGTACACTAAGAAAAATCGAAGTCTAAATTCTGTAGCTATGTTTTTATCTGGCATAGATCCTGATGATAGCAGTCATGTCTATGCAGGAGAAAATGGCTGGCTTAGCGAGATGATGGGCATGCCTGAAACAAAGACATCAATAGTTACCAATGCTAATATTCACGTTAAAGGATATGCGAGAATTAAAGGGTGTGACGAAACGAGTGCGCATAAAGAATTACTTAAAAACGGCATAATTGGACAAGATGGAATTCACATCAATGTTAAAGCTACTTCTGCTGCACTGCGTAATAGTAATGCGTTAGAAGAGCGTTCAAGTATTATTTCGACTGCGCAAAAACCATTAGCATTATATAGAGATCCGATTGTGGCCAGAAATACTAGCCAATCCGACTTTCAATTAAATGACTTGCAAAATTTATCACGACCAGTCAGTTTATATCTTATTGTGCCTACTGATCAACGTGAACGTATTAAACCATTAGTAAGATTGCTAATGACACAATTTATACATAAGACTCAAAGCACTACCCTCAACAAGAAGCATGAACTAGCATGTATTTGGGATGAATTTCCAGAATTTGGCAAGCTTGAGGTTCTAGAATCTGCGTTTGCTACGATTCGTAAATATAAAGTGCGTTTAGTTATTATCTGTCAAGATTATCTGCAGCTTACCCGTAACTACGGTGACAATCAAACAATTTATAGTAACTGTGGTGTCCGCATAGCATTTGCTTCGAACGATTCAAAAACGTCAAAAATGTTAAGTACCTCAACTGGAGATATGACGTATATTGCTAAAACTACCAATTACAGTCAGAATACCAACCCATTACAAATGATTCCTGGCGGTTCAATTAGTACTAGTACGCAAGAAACGGCGCGAAAATTAATGACCGACAACGAGATAGAAAACATGGGTGATAATATGTTAATTTTGATTGAGGGACAACCATCAATTAAAGGACATAAAGTTTATTGGTTCTTTAGTAATTATTTTAAAGAGCGTGTTTATGATGTTAAAAATCCAAATTCTATAATTAGCCAGAAATACCAGCCATTTAATACCTCACAAAAAATTATCAAAAAAATATAAATAGGAGCTAAATTATGAAAATTCAATCAATGTACAATACACTAATGTCATATATGAAAAAAGACTCTCCAGACCGCAGGGAACAAAAATCTAAATTCATAGAAAGCAGAATTAAACATTTACAATCACAAGCTCCACGACTAACCGCCGATGAGCTGTCGTCCCAATTACAGAATTATTTAAATTATAGTACGCATGGCGTAGTCGCATCATTATTCCACCAAAAAAATCTAGATTCCGAGCTTAAACACAAGGTCTTGGAAGAGTTGTCTTTTGTGGCTCCAGTAGATAGTCGACTCCCCTTTGGCAGTCAAGGAATTTCTGCGCAGACTTTTACAGATGGATTTCCTAATTTTGCAGTAATTTATAATGAAAATGATGGTATTGGTAAAGCTAAGGTTACAACTTACAGCGACGCTATAGAGCTTGAGCAAATCCTTAAAACAACAGCTTTAGCAGAAAGCACAGACCTTTTTATAGCTGGTAAAATTAGTAGTGATGAATTGATTACAAATTTCAATGAATTAAGCAGTAACCAAAGTGAGTTTGTCAACAATGTTTTTCAGTATATGAAACATGACATATCAGATGTGGCCGAGTCATTAAAATCGACAATCAATTTTGACGTTGAATTAGATAAACGCTTACGTCAATCATTTAGCGACCAAAAGATAGAGTCTGCTATTATTAATTACATGATTCAAGATGGCTCAATTAATGAATACACCAAAAGCCGAATTTCTGCCGAACGTTCCCCATTATCGGATGAAGTTCAACGTAAATTGATTATTTTAGTAGAGAAACAATATGCTGAACGAAAAACTATACCACAGCAAAAAATTGAATCGCAAACATCGGTTAAAACTGAGCAAAATCAAGAGCTAATAAATAATGAAATAACGTCAGCTAGTCAGGTAAACCAAGAACAAGATTCTCAGTCAATAGAAAACCTTAGTTCAGAACCAGAGCAACTAGCTGCGCCAGAGAACTCCACTAATGAAATCACTTCATCTGATAAAGCATTTACACCTAAAATAGGTGAACTAAGTAAAACACATGAAACACTTTTCAGAAAAATACAAGTCGGCAATCAGCATTATTTTGAGAGCACTGATCAATCTGTAAAAATTCATCCAGAAAAAGTTGCAGTTACAAAGGTTTCGCGTGATTCTGTTAATCTAGCATTAGATGCTGCCATTAATAGTTATGGAAATAATTTATCAATACGCGGAACGCCTGAATTTAAAGACATTGCACTATCTATTTTGAGTCGGGAACAATACAAAGAAATTCAGCTTAATAATCCAGAGTTGCAAGAGCGCTTAAATCAAATGCGCGGTATTACACCAATAGAAAATATTATTGCACCAGTCGGCGAGAAAATTGATCAGGAGCACGTAGAGAGCAAGAATGTTGCATTGGAAACTCCGCAAGATGCCCAACAAGTAGATATTGATAAACAAAAAACCTTATTGGACACCGAACAACTCCCTAACGTAGAACCGATATTGACAAGTGAACCTTTACAAATTACTCAATTAAATGATACCCAACAAGAAAATAGCGAAAATATCACCGCCATTAGTCAAGATGAAGTAATGCAAGAAAAGCCGCAGGAAATAAAAATTGAAACGCAAAAACATGAAATAGATCTTTTTGCGGCAATTGACTATCGCGAAACTACACCACAATCAATTAATGATTTTGCTAAATTAGTAAATGAGTGCAATAACTTGGAACAAGTTAATGAAGAGGGGCAAACACCACTTATATACGCTACTTCAATTGGAATGACCGAAGAAGTTAAAGCTTTACTTGATGCTGGTGCCAACGTTAATAGTCTTGATGCAACACAGTCATCTGCACTATTTTACGCTGTTGGAGCTATACAATATAATGCTTTGGACATTACTCATTCACTTTTAAAGGCTGGTGCAGATACACAATTAAAAAATGAATATGATGGAACCGTGCTCTTGTATGCGGCATCAAACAATAATATTGATGAAAAAGATAGATTGTCGATATGTAGTTCATTAATCCAAGCTGGAGCAAAAATTGATGACCGTACATCATCAAAAGGTTATTCTGCTTTGACGTATGCGGTTAAGGATTGTGACCTCAATTTAGTCAAGTTACTCCTAGATTCAGGAGCAGACACTACTTTAAGAGATAACCAACAACAAGGCGTACTACATCATGTTATAGAAAGTGGACCTTCATTAAAAATTACTGAATTATTAATGCAGCATGGAGCAGATCCAAAAGCATTAGATGAAAATCAACGCGAAGCACCGATACTCAATGTTGTTCGTATCGCTGAACATTTTCAAGAACATAACGAAAATAATAATTCTCAGTCTCAATCAAGAAGTCGTTAGTACATGATTCGTAATAATATTTCAAAGCAACCAAGTAATGAATATAGAAAATAACCCAATCATACTAGAGTATAAAATCCAAATAGACAAATTGGGTATTTATGGCACTCCAAACCTTAAACGTCTTGAACGTTTATTAGGTATTTCTGTTATTGATTATATGAACAATCAGATTACGCTTCATTTAAAGAAAATTAATAAATATAAATTTATTACCGAAGAAACTGATGGTGTGTTTTGTTTGTACATCAAAATACCTAGAAAGCCAAAAATATTATTTTTGCGGCTAGAAGATGGGTTGTTATACGATAGTAATGAATGGGATATCAAAAATTTCATGAGTTATTATCGAAATGCAAGAGGTCTAAATGTCTTTGATATGCAAGAATTATTGCTAAGTTGCTTTACTTCTGATAAAGCGCTGAATGAAAAAATAAATGCTATGGCAAACGAGGACTACCTTGTGATCCAAAATGCTATTAAATACATTAACATAGCTGATGAAGAAGAAATATTTTACGCAAAATATCCGTCAAAATACACGTTGTCGAAGCTTAATATTCTTACCACTGAAATGAGAATTAAAAGTTATTTACACAATAATAAAAAATTCAACTTCTCTAATTTAATTGGGTATTATGATATTGAAAAGCCAATTAAGTCAATAAACCGCGAAATAAGATATGCGCTAAATCTAAAAATCAAAGATTTAATTTTATCAAAATACACTGCAGCTATTAAAGATAATCATAAATTGTATAGTACAGCCAGCAAGATACTAATTAGTCGTAAGCTTTTAGCTCAAATACCTTATGAAAATAGAGATCTGCATTATTCTTTATACCAAAAATATCCTTTGGCCCATAGCTTAGTGCATAAACATAATGAGTTAATACAATTTGATCAACAAAATTTAATTTTAAATGATGCCCATCCAAAATTAATAAAAAAATTGGTAGTGTCATTTTATCAATCTATTGCGCCAATATCAATAGCAAAAAATGTTGTAACCAGAATATTAAGATTAAATATTCGGCAATTTAGGAAAGATAATTATAATAACTTATACTATAGTCACCATAGAGAAAGGTTGAGCGAAAAATACAATCTACCATTCGATGTGTTTTTATTACTTCTATTTAGTTCTCCAGCACATATAAAATACTTGAGCAATGTTAAAGAACATAAAGACGCAATTTTTACGTATGGTAATACATATATTGACATGATGAGTTTTTTGGATTCATTAAACTTAGACTTTGCTGGCAGTATTCAAATATGCCGAAAAAGTTTTAATTCAGAAAAAATAGATTACTTAAAATTTAGTAATCGGATAAAAAATCTTAAAAATGAGATCAATCGTAGCGCTGAGTACTTTTCAAATAATAATTGGATTTTGTTGAGCCGCGCCTTAAAACAGCTAATATGTTTAAAACAAAGTATTAATCTTAAATTTATCAACCAATTACATGACATTATAGTTAATGGCATTGAGCTGTACCGTCAATCATATTTACGCTATAAATCTAATCCAAAAGAAGTAGAACTGATGGAAACTAAATTAATTGATACAGAATGCTATCAAGGCTATGTATTTGAGCAGCTTGTAACTGTAGATGAATTATCAAAAGAAGGACAATTGATGCATCATTGTGTGGGTTCATATTTTGGCAGCAATATCAATAAATTATTTATATTTGCCGTTTACCCTATTAGTTCTGAAAATAGATTCTGTAAACCAGACAGCCCATATAATCGCTCAACATTGGCAATTCATGTAACAGAGAGCAAGAAAGTCGCAACTTTTTCTATAGATCAAAATTATACTTATTATGATGATTACCCAAGTGAAGAAAATCAGTTGAAGTGCCAAGAATTTACAACAAATCTTAAAACAAAGTACCAAGATGTATTTATTGACTATTTGAGGAGGTTAAAAAACAATAAGCGGCAAAAAAGTAAAGATTTATCTGAGCCATTTAATGAAAGCATAATTTTAGATCAAGTGATGCAAGGCATTAGCATACTTTAAAAATCTTATTAACAAGAAGCTAATAAAAAATAGATGGAGTTCAGGAAGTAAATCAATTGATACTTTTAGATAATTTATTAATAGCTTTAGCTAAGATATAAATAATTAATAATAATTTTATGGGAATCCTTCAAAATGGAACAATTTAAAATTAATGCAATTGCACATCTAATATTAGATCACCTTTCGGGTATTCGTGATTATTTTGAAGCGGCAATTGGCACAGCCAATGACGCGGAAATGGAAATAAATATGTTTCACGCGATAGATGATTTAGCAGCAGAAATTTTTGGTATTATTGAGAAATATAAAGACGTAGACGACTGGGAAAAATATCGTAATAAGCTAAGAATTGCATTATCAATCAATAATACATTTTCCCCAATTTCTATTTCTAATGCTGGGATTGATGAATTTAAGCTTATTCAACAAATCTATGAACAAAATTTACAAATACATTTAGAAGTGATGAAAAAATTAAAATTTGAACCAATGGGACGTTGGTCACAAATTAGTTCACTTAGACGAGAACTTGATTTATTTAAAAAATACCATCTAGTTTGATTAGCAACAAAATAGTGTTGCTATCAGTTTGTCCAGGTAATGCTTTTTCGTATGTTTATGGCTACACTTTCAGTTTGGCCATAAACATAAATTGTTTTTTATAACGTGATATTTAATCACAGTTCATATTATTGATTATCTCTGAATCTATCCGCTGGTTATAGGTTCATTATTTAACAAACCCAGCATTTTAAGGAGTTCGTAATGAGTATTTGCAATATAAATTTAACTGAGTTGAAAAAGAATCTTAAGCAAAGTATCTTAACCGTAGAAGAGCGCAATAAACTTGCAGCAGAAAATCGTAAAAAGATTAAAAATGGATGGAGGTTACATAAAAAGGTAATTTTAATCAGCTTAATCGCAGGTGGAATAATTGGTGGAATTATAAATATTCAACTTTATCAATCTTTCGTTGTCAACAAAATTGAACATGAGTCATTAGATAGCCAAGCCGTGGTTGAATGTTTTTATAATGCGCCTTGTAAACAAAAAATAACTAATCTTAGTCTAGAAGTGGATAAAACTAAAATTGTTAATATTGCTACGGCTTATGAAATTAAAAAATTTCTTGACTCTCACCCAGAACATTATAAAACTATGTCATTGAAAAATAGAAACCATATTGATGAGATGTTAGAGTTAACTAAATAGTTTAATCTAAACATGATTATGTTGAGCTGTAAATAAATGATAAATTACATTTGCAGCTCAGAACAAATTCAGCGTATTAAGGGGTAATATAAAATGGACAAAACAGCATATCAAGAAAAATCTCGCTCTCAACAAGAGGTTGAAGTTGTGAGAGTTAAAGCATTAGCCGGTAAGGTGCAACAAACAAATTACACAACGGCTCCAAACTCACAATACCGTCCATTTGAGGCATCATTTGGAACTAGTCGACTCAAAGAAATAAATGACTTTATGGCTTCATTAGATAAGTCTGAATTTGATAATTACCAATCATTAAAGGACCCGTTATTACACATCTGCCAAAAACTTCTAAATTGGAAAATTGAGGTTGGTAGTGATAGATTGTGGCATGAGTTGTTTGTTAGATTTATTCAATATAGTGAGAATGGCTCTGCGCATATCATTAAAAATGCCTGGGAACAAGTAAAAAAAGAGCAACGTATAATCGATTCGGCGAGAGCTGTACATAAAGAACACCTAAATAAAATACTTGAAGATAATCCAAGTATGCCACATCAAGATCCTGCGCAATGGTGTGCTCTTTGTGATGATTTCAACGAATTTGACGCACTGCAAGAATTTGGCTACCCTTTGCCATTTGACACGATTTTTGGAGCTTACACGACCAAAAGCTCTGATTATGGTCAATCACACACTGATAGTAAATTGCGTGAGGAACATCAATAATGGCTCGTAGCAAAACTATTAATCCTAATCAATTAAGCTTTGATTTTATGTTTGATACTGAAGAAGAAAAGCAAGTTGCCCAATATGCCCAAATAATTGAAACAATAATTGATGACCTAGTTGTAGCACCTACTGCTGAAATAGCTGAAATTGAGGCTATAACTCGAGCATATCAGCCGATAGTTCTTGACGGTAGTATACATGACGGTGATTTTTTAGCATCAACATGGATTAATGATAATCTAACAGCAATTAGAATTGCAAATGATTACGCTAAAACTAACGAGATTACCGATGATGACAAACAATTACTACTCCGCTATCATGGCTGGGGTGGATTATCAGAAGTATTTGACGAACGTAAATACATAACTGGGCAATTTGCCGAGGCCAGAATTGAACTTAAAGAGCTATTGACTGAAGTTGAGTATCGCCAAGCGCGCAGCACAACCCTAACCGCAATGTACACACCAATGGAAGCAGTCAATGTTTTACATCATGGTTTAGCTAAATTTGGCGCATTTGACCCGAACAGAAAAGTTAGCGTTCTAGATCCTGCTGCAGGTACAGGACGAATGTTCTACAATCTTATGAATATCCAGCCAACTTTAGTTGAGCTAGATCCGTTGACTGCGAAAATTAGCGCGGCTATTTTTGGTCAAGCCTCGATTCACAATGCTGGATTTGAAAAATCTAACATACGTGATAATGTTTTTGATGTAGTAATTGCTAATCCACCATTTGGTGATTTTAAGGTTGGTGATTCACAGATTAAGCCTGCATCGATTCATAATTACTTCATGATGAAATCAATTGATGTACTACGCGATGGTGGCGTTGGGGCTTTTGTGGTTAGTCGATATTTCATGGATGCAAAAGATACTACAGCACGTGAATACATTGCCGATAAAGCTAATTTAATTAGCGCATATCGATTACCTTCTGGTATGTTTCCTGATACCGAAGTGGTTGTAGATATCTTATTTTTCCAAAAAGGTGCGCCACTGGATAAAAACTGGGTCAATACCAGTACAATAGTGCCGTCAGATCATTTCGACACTCAAATAAACAATCAAATGACAATTAACTCCTATTTCCTAGAAAATACGCATAATTTACTCGGGCAGCTAGAAGCTAAATCGAATCAATATGGTGATATGATAGTTACACCAATGCTTGCTGGACAAGCTAAAACAGAAATCTATAACCTAATTAACTCCAGAATTGAAACGGTATTTCAACCAATAGTTACTTATGAGAACGCTCCAGGAATAACTCAACTTTTTGGTGTAACACAAGACGCTGTTAGTAATCCAAAAGTTGATGCATTTATTGAATTAAAAACCATCCTAATTGATTTAATTAATGCGGAGAAATCCCCTGAGATAACTGAAATAGATTTAGAAGAAAAGCGCCAATTATTAAATACTAAGTATGATTTGATTGTTGATAAATACGGTTATCTTAACAATAAAGATAACCGGGCAATACTTGCAAAAAATAATATTGAGCATATTACTTCATTAGAAGAAGTTATCCAGCAATCTAGAGGCAAGGTAACAGAAGCGGCTAAAGGTAGAATTCTTGGCGAACGCGTATATCACCCTAAAACTTGGACAATTACAACGCCAGATGAAGCATTAATGTATTCACTTAATACAACTGGCCGAGTAGATAATGAGCTTATGGCAGATGTTTTACATTGCACAATTAATGAAGTAATTGATCCTTTAATTAGTGAGCAAAAAATATTTTACAATCCTGCTACGAATGGTTATGATATTGCCGCACGCTATTTATCTGGAAACGTCGTGCAAAAATTAGAATTGGCCGAGCAAGCTGGATTAGCTCCAAACATTGAAGCTCTGACAGCTATTCAACCAGAAATAATTCCATTTGAACAAATAGGTATTTCAGTAACGGCTCCGTGGTTGCCACCAGAAACGCTTAAAAATTTCGCTAAAGAAAATTTTGACATTAAAATTGATGCTGAGTACGTAACGACACTCGGCCAGTGGTCGATTAATTGTCCAAAATGGGGAACTTCAACCTTTGTACGACAAACATACGCTACACACAGATGCGACTTTGCCAACGTTCTAGAAAGTACCATAGCTGGTCGAAGTATCACTATTTATGATACCGTCCTTGTCGATGGTCGGCAAAAAGTTGTCACTAATGCCGAGGAAACTAAAAAAGTTCAAGATTGTCAGCAAGCAATCAACCAGTTATTTGAGGAGTGGGTTACTACAATTCCGCTGGGGAATCAGCGAGAGATTGAAGCCATTTATAACTACAAATTTAATAATACAGTTTTACCTAATTATGACGGTAGTCTGTTTAAATTTGCCAGTGACAAATCTAATAAACCACTTTACCCACACCAAAAAAATGCGATTATTCGGTCATTGTTTGAAGGACGCGCATTATATGATCACGTGGTTGGAGCTGGTAAGACTAGAGTTATGGTCTCTACGTTACTGGAAGGCAAGCAAATTGGGTTGTGGAAAAAACCAATTGTGGTGGTACCAAACCATTTAATTGCACAATGGGGTAAAGAAATTCATGAGGATTATCCTGGCTCGAATATTTGCCTGGCTACGGTAGATAATATGGCGAGCAAAAATCGCAAAGAGTTTTTATCACAAATTATGACTAATGATTATGATCTCATCGTGATGGGCCATAGTCACTTTAAGCATATCGGGCTTGATCCACGTGTTTACGTAGATTTTATTAGCACACAAATAAATGAATTAGAAGCTAGTATTGCGAGTAATCCAGATGGTCTAAGTGTTAAGCAACAACAACGAGCCATTAAAGGCTTAGAAAGTAGATTAGAAGCCCAAATAGAGCGAAATAAACAGAATGTTGGGGCTATTACTATTGATGAGATTGGCATTGATGCCATTGCAGTTGACGAAGCTCACTTATTCAAAAATCTTGCTTATACCAGCGTTAAGCAAATTGCTGGTTTAAATGACCCTAAAGGCAGCCAACGAGCAACGGATTTATTGCTAAAAATGCATCATATTCAAGACAAATACGGACGTGGTACATTCTTGGCAACAGGAACCCCATTTTCTAATTCAATCTGCGAAATATACGTGATGCAGCGCTATTTGGACAATGACACATTGGAACAAAAAGGAATTAGTTCGTTTGATGCCTGGGTTGATACATTTGGAGAGATTAGCAAAAACTGGGAAATATCATCAAGTGGACAAGGTTATCAGATGAAAGAGCGCTTATCCTCATTTAAAAATTGCCCAGAATTAGCTATGATGTACCGCAACTTTGCGGATGTATTTACCACTGAAGATTTGAAGAATGTTGGACACATAAAAATCCCAACCCCAACTTATGACAAAGCGGTTGGACAACCATCGGCAATTCAAAAGGTGCATTTTACGCAAATTATCGAACGAGTAAACCATATTCAAAACGGGATTGACCCTAAAGAAGATAATATGCTGAAACTTACGAGTTTTGCTAAAAATTCCGCTCTTGATCCACGTATTATTGATAGTTCATACTCTGATTCTGAGGATGGTAAAGTAAATAATCTAGTAGCTAATGTATTTAATACATACAGCACTACTACCAGCACTTTAGGTACTCAGGTGATATTTTGCGATAGTAGCACACCAAAGGAAAAGAAAAATTTGGCTACATTAAGTAAAAGCACTGATTTAGATATTGCAGAAGCAGATAAAGACGATGTTATTGTCAGTGAAATAGATGCGTTAGCGCAAGGAGATTCTAAATTTATAATTTACGATGAAATACGCACTAAACTAATTGCCAAAGGAATACCGCCATCCCAAATAGCCTTTATTCATGATTACAATACAGATAAACAAAAACAAAGTCTATATGACCAAGTTAATTATGGAGAAAGGCGAGTAATTCTAGGTAGCACGTCCAAACTTGGTGCTGGTACCAACATGCAAAAAAAATTAGTCGCGCTACACCATCTTGATGTGCCGTGGCGACCAAGTGATTTAATTCAACGCGAGGGACGGATTATCCGCCAAGGAAATACCAATGCCAACATTAAAATACATCGTTACATTACTGAAGGCACTTATGATGCCAGGAGCTGGCAAATTATCGAAAATAAAGCTAAAATTGCTCAACAATTTAGCTCATCAATGGATTCTAAAGTTCGCAAAATAGCTGACGTTGGAATGCAAACAATGAATGCGGCCGAGCTAAAAGCTAGCGCCACAGGCAACCCATATGCGCTTTACTATGTAATGCTGGACCAAGAGTTAAAAGATCTCAAGCGCGCTAAACGAACGTATGAAAATGGGATAAGAATAGCTCAAAGATTTGTTAATGAAAATACACATGAATCAATTAATCAAAAAGCTGAATCTCGTTTGGATTTGATTACACAATTTGAAATTTTACGTGATGCTACTTTATCGCCTTTTACAATATCAGATGAAGAAAATAATCGTCTCAAAAAACAATTAAAAAATGATTTTAGATATTCTAGCCAAATTACACATGACTTTACTCAATATCGAGGCATTGATATAAAATACGAGCCGTTTAACAGAGAGTTTTTTTTAGAGGTTGTAACTCATAAATTGCACGATAAAGTTCTTAAATATTCTGCTAGTGAAATGGATCGCTTTTCACCTCGAGTATTATTTAAAGATATTGATATGGTTTTAAATATACAATTACCATTACACAAGCAAGAGATATTAGCGCAAATGGAGTTAGATCATAAGGATCTAGAACGATTTACAGTATCGCAATTTAAACCATTTATTCACCAGGACAGACTTACAGCACTAGAAAAAGATATTACACATTGTCAAAATATCATTAAAGAACTCCAGAAAGATTCTAGTTACACTGAGAACTGGATACCTGATAGCATTAAAGATAGTATAAAAAACGATATGTTGCCAAAAGGATATGTACAATCTGAAATAAATAATAATCCAGATAATTTAGTTGAATTAGAATGTGATAATTTATGTGCTAATGAGGATAATTTCAGAAAAACAGTTAGTATGAGACATTGAATAAAATAGATTTTAGAAACTGGCATAATTACTCTTTTGGCATTAACTGGAGTATTAAAATACATGATCAATTAGTTAGACATAAATAAAGTCCTCTACTAAGAAGACTTTATTTTATTTAACCCTCACTACGAAAGATAAAGTTAATATTGCGGTCTTCATGAAGAAGCCAAGAAATAAAAGTAACAGAGGGAAATTCGCGATCGGCATAAATGTTATCAATCTTAATAGTTTTAAAATTATCAATGAACCATTTAACCAACCATTGCGTGATTGTGTGTAAAAAATTTGAATTATTTTAATGAGTCAGGTAAAATAATTCTTGGTCGTGCTCTGCTGGGATGCAACGCGAAGATGAAGTAGCTCATCTGGTAACAGATGGGTTCTTTAATGTTCAATAATTAAATTATCACGTTGGTAAAAGAAAAATGAAAATAGCAAAAAGTATTGCAGCATTTTTTAGGAATTGCTTTAAAAAAAGAGTAATTCGCGATGCTGCACTAAATGATTTAGATTTTTTGACACAAAGCTATATTGCTGGTGCTAAAAATGGACATTTTGTAATGCAACAAAGTGAAAAAAGCGTAACTAATATGTTTAAGTCTGCTATTAAAGATGGTGGTTACATGAGAGAACTCTCCAATCGTTCTTTAGATTTTGTTCAAATGCATATCTTTATTTTAACAATCAACAATCATATAGTCGGTTTTCAGGCAATTAGCCCATCAATAGAAAAAGATAGTATAGAACTTTATTATTGTTTTGTGTCTCCTCTATATAGAAATAGACGTGTAATGCAGGATTTGGTGAATTTTGTAATTGATAAATATCCACCAAAAACACGATTTATTGCTAGATGTTTTAATGAATCTCAAATAGCAATTAACAAATTAAAACAAATGAACTTTACAATATATAGACAATCTTCTCAAATGCAATATTTGGAATATATTAAATAATAACTGATGTCAAGTGGTTTTTTTCTTTTCTTTATTGTAACATAGATAATCAAAACATGTCCCTATTACCTAATTTTAAGATTAAAAAATTATAACTGTATAATGTAGATAATTAATAATCATCATACCAATCATAGCTCAAATTGGCATATTTATTATAATCTTTCATAAAAGCTAGTCTAATTCCACCTGCAGCCCCATTGTTTTTCATAATCTCAATTTCAGATATACCTTTATATTTAGAGTCATCAGGATTTATTAGCTCGTCATTATACAATCCTAGTATAATGTCAAAATCATATTCTATTGAGAAAGGTATATCCGAATATTTTGGTCGTTTATCTTCTCTAGATTTAATATCACTAGTATTAATATTTCCCGAAATTATTATTGGGATATTATGTTCTCCAGCTAATTTTTTTAACCGTTGAGTTATGTTTTTATTTTGCTCATATAATGAACAAAATTCTGAATTATAGATCAAAGTTAAAGAATCTATAATAACAAGATCAACGCTATTACTTTCTTTAGCCTTTGCAATTACAAATTCAATTTCATTAATAGCGTACTGACGGCAAATAGTTAATGAGGTATTAATATTATCTAACTCACTCATAGATAAATAAAATCTGTCCATTTCATCAGCCGTTAGATTAATATTATCCTGAACATCTCCTAGTATGTCGTGTATCATTGACACATTAATATGAGAGAGATTAGATAAGGAATAAGCGAATATTTCTTCTTTGGTTTTTTGTAAAGAAATAAATAATACTTTATGATTTTCGGAAATAAAATTAAGTATCAAATTATGTAAAAAAGCTGATTTACCAACTTTACTTTGTCCGCAAACTAAAATTAAATTCCCGTCGCCGATTCTGACATAATTATCTAATTCAGTAAATTTAGTCTTATACTTCATCATGTTTATTAAAGCTCCCATCTATTAAATAAACTGTAATTATTTATTTAACCATATACTTTTATAACTAAATTCTCTCGTGACCCCTAGTTGGGTAAAAATTTATTTAAAAACTGTAAATCAATTGTTATAGATCACACCGTTCATTATAAACACTTATTTCTGTGCAACTCCATGTCAATCTCAGGGAATATTACGCCCTTATTTTCCAAATCTTTCATGGCGCTTTTAAGAATTCGTGGAGCTTTTACCAACCACTCTTCGTCCATATCTAACGCAATAATACAATCGCGTAGGTGATCTCTATCATGAATTAATTGCACGCTTTTCGCTAAATGATAAGCTATTTGATTACCATATGCATTTACAGCTTTATTCCAAGATATGTCGGGTATCTCACCCCACCCTTCAAGCATTGCAGAAATATCAATAATGTCACGACTTTTAGATTGCCTATCAAGTCCTCTATCAGCATTAGCCAATAGTTTTTGTGCAAATAAATCCTCTTTGGATAATAATGGTATCATCATTTTATTATCATATTCGCCGTGTATCTCAATTCTGCCTTCACGAACTATTTCTATTTTTACAGGGATACCGTCTGATTCAACAAAGGTTGATACCTTATCACGATCTGTTCTTATTTCTCGTAGATATTTAATTGGTTCACTGACAAGTTCACCTAAACTATTGCTAGAGACTACATTGCGTATGAATCTATAACCCTCTGCGGACGAACACAAAAAATCGATATCAACAGATTCTCTGAATTCATCAAGCAATAATGAAATAGCTGTACCACCAGCAAAATAACAATTAGCATTACGCAATGCTGCGCTATTAAATGATTTTAAAATTTTATCAATCGCTTGATGTCTTGGGCGGTTATACATGAAGAACTCCGTTGCCATAAGTTTTAACCAGTTGATTAATTAAATTTTGTTCTTCGGTTGACAAACTGGGCTCATCAATAAACCTCCAATTTTTTTCATAAAGCTCAAGCGCTTCTGCTTCGTCAATTAATTCATTGTGACGATTCCAAGCTACTAATCTTAATTGCGGATATTGATTTATTCTAATCATAATGTACACCATTAAAAACAATATTATTATAACCTATTAACCATATGTACTCTAACATTATTATACATCTAAACCATCAGATTCAGAGTGTCATTTATAAAAAATAGCTCTAGTGAATTGCTGTAATAACGCATTACCGATGAAACTCGTTTCGATTTATTAAAACATCATCCGTAATAGTATTAATTTCCTGTGCAATATTTTTGGCATCAAATAACTCTCGTGGCTCCATTATTGATTTTTGTTGTTCAACCGTGTGTAACTCATAATGTTTACCTATTGATAATTCACCAGAATTGACCAACTTACGAATATTTTCACCATATCTATACATTTCACCATCAATGGTTTTAAATTTGCAATAGAACACATCTTTACCTCGGATTTGAGTATATCCGTGGTCGATAACCGTACCAAAAAACTTAGAGCTATCATTGTGTTGTAATTCTGGAAGCTTAATTGATAATGACCACACATTCTTATTTAATTCAAATGCGGCAAATTCTCCTTTATTCAGTTTAGGTGGATTTTTGATAAAAATTACTTGATTTTTACCTAAAGCTACATCTCTGACCAATATACGCGCCGCAGGAGTCCCGTCTGAATAACTAAATATTGAAAGCTGCAATATCTTGCCAACAAGCTTATTGTTTGTTCGTAATTCATTAATTAATTCCTGTTGATGATTCGTATCAATAGCATTCACCAGGTAAACTTTTTCCGAGACAAGTTTAGGAACTTGCTCAGTTTTTATATGTGCCACACAAACGTGATCTCCTGGAGTACTATTTTTTAACTGATTATACAACGGTAGGTCATTAATTTTTACTAATTTCCCATCATCTGTTTTAAGAAGTACCCAACTAGATTTTTTATTCTGGCCAGATTTTAGGTAGCGTCCAAAATATAAGCATTTAGGAGCAAGGTTTTCATATTTGGAGCGTAATCCAGTAGTGTATTCATGGCGAAGTTTAGCCACAGATTCATTGCGGATTTGCTTTTTCAATTGATACTCAGGCTTAACCTCTAACTCGATTTCTTTGGTTTGATTTTTATACCGACAAAATACAGGTGTCCCAAGTTCAAGATCTTTGGCTTTAAATGATGCTTGGTACCCAGTTATCCAATATTTTTGTTTGGTAATAGCGTCCACAACCTGTATTTTTTTAGTATTTATTAGCTTATTATTATGTAGTAATTCAACATCTTCAATTGCAGAAATATTTAAGCGTTGAGGGTTATCTCGTAAAAGAGATGATTTATTTTGCTCTAATAATTCCATACTATCATTACATTGAGCTATTCTTTCCGCATGATATTTTTTGCTAAACTCATCAATAAATTCAACTTTGATATTGTTTTTTAAAACATAATCTACGACTTTTTGGCGGTAATTTTCATTACCTCGTAAATGTAGTTTACTACCAAATTTTTCTTGAGCTAACTTTATTGCAATCTGCAAATGCTCATCCTTAGTTTTAACTGATTCGAGCCATTTCCCATGATCCTTAAGAATAGTATTGTTGTCCAGCTTATAATGGATGATGCCATTTTTATCAATCTCATGCTTGAGGTCCAGCCGATATTCATTATAGCGTTCAACATATGCAAAGCACAAGGTTTCCTGATAAACATTATAATCAATGCGCAATCGCCTAAGTTCATCTAATGCTACCTGATCTGTTTCTGCATGCATCACTAAGAATTCACGATATGAATCTTGTAGCTTTTTATTATGTTTTTTACTTAGATCAATTTTATGCTGTTTAATTTTCTGATTAAAGTGTTCAAATTCCAGTGCTTTAGCAAATTTAATTGATTGTAATCGTTGCTGTTTTTCACTCGCAGAAAGATGTTTACTCTTATGTACTTCCTTAATACTGGCTTTATAGCGCGAATAGATAAGTTCTTTCTGTCTTTTGTCTTGTTTAATTAAATCTGAGCCGACCTCAAGAGATTGTTGCTTTAACCAATTTTGATAATTTCCCCATAAGTATTTACGTTGACCACGGTCATAACCGCGTTCACGAAAAATAGCATCTTGCATCTTTAACGCTTGGTCTAAAATATTAATCGTTTCACGCCAACTTAAATTAATTTCTTTTCGACAAAAATCAAAATTACTTAAATTTCGAGACCCTACCCCAATCTTATCTTGGTTATTTGAATTTACAGTTATGCGATAAACTTCTGGATTAACACCATGCGTTTTAGCCAGTAACTCAAGTAAAATATTAGCATCTAGTTGATTGTTAAAATTACTGATAAGATCTCGTGCTGATTTTTTTTGACCATCTATATTTCTTGTCTCATCTAAGTTTACTTCAGATGATTTAAGAAAATAACCTGCTTGACTGTTGTTGATTAAGTTTGGATATGGTTCAATATTTGCACTGTATCCTCTTTGACAAAGCCAATCTGTTCCAAAATGGCTTTTGTATCCTTGCTGAAGCCTTCTTTGTCTGGCTCCTGTAATTCTGATATCATCTCCATTATAGCTTGTTGCTGATGAAATACTTCGTCCAAGCGACTCAATACGGTCTTGATTTGTTCTGATAGTATCAGTAGTAACTCGTCTGAATTCATTAGTAAGAACCTCCTTGTTAATAGTTAAATTTTCACTCTTTAATTGCTCATTAATTTTTTGCTGGGTTTTGTGCTTTTGTGTAAGAAATGCAATTTTTTGCCCATCATTCATTTGCTTAAATTCCGCTTGTTCCTTCTTACTTAATACTCTCGCATAGCGCCAATACAGCGACTTATTTTCTTCCCATTCACACATTAAATTAAGATATTTGTCTGGCACATTTCCATTGGAACCTTGCTCTAAATATTGATTACTTAATTGTATTTTTTCATGCTTATTTAAGTAGTCAACTTTTTGTTTTTTATCTAAATTTAAGAATGAATTTTTAAATACATTATCACGAAGATTTATTGGTTCACCATCAACAATTATATTGAAATATAATTTATCTAAATCTTTAGCATTACGAACTTTAATTTGGTATCCAGAGACTTCAAGAAATTTCTTGAGCTCATCTTGACTCATGATGTTATGTTCAATAATGTCATTCAATAGTGATTGCCGAAATACTTTACCATCCCCCTTAAATCCATCGCCTTTATAGCGACTAATATACTCACTATTTTCGTTTACCTTATATCGTAGATTATCTTTTGGCGATGCAAATCCATATTTGTAATTAAAATATTCTTGGAATGCATCCCTGTATTGCGCTGTCAATTTTTCTTGATATGATATTTGCTCACCAGTTAAAATATTAACACGAGGAACCACAATATGTATATGTGGTTTTCGCTCAATTAGATCACCATGTGAATCATTATATGACTTAATTTTTGGTAAATGAGCCTCTGCATAATAGCAACATTCATCGCTAGAATATCCTTTAAAATAGTACGCAATAAATTCATCAACCGCTGCAGTTAACATTTCATTTGAAACATAGTCTTCTTTAAATGATAATGTATAATTAGTATAACGGTCACCTTTTGAATCCATACTAGTAATTACGTTATCAACAAAGTCTAAATCACCACCTAATGGCACACGTTCATCAAGTTCATCACGAGAAAAATATCTGCCGCTTTTTTGTCCATGGACCAGATAATCTTTGATTCCTGCAACATATCCCTTAACGCGAATTAACATCTGTAATCTCGAAAAATGAATTATTAATTATCTTGCGAAATATTTTTAGACATACAAATATTTCTTTAAATTTACTTTCAAGTTCATTGATTCTTAAAAGTAAAATATCATACGTGTTTTTCAAAATAATGTCATCTTTATAGTCAATAATTATCCGTCTTATAATTTGTCTGATATTATTAGTTATCCTATATATTTTTGCAGCCCAACGTAACTGAGTTTTTTTCTGATATATAAATTTAGAGTTGGATATGTCATCACTAAATAATGGTGGATTACTTAGTAATGAAATTACATTATTAATGATAAATATTGGTTCAATTAGTCTAGCAATTACTATTTCATAGCTTTCATTACTTAAATCTAATAATAAGTTTTTACGATTAAGTTCATGTGCTATTTTATTCAGAATTGTGCCTACCCTTGTTATTTCAAATTCGCATAGAGTTAAATACTCAAATTGATTAATTATATAGTTTTCTGTCTCTAAAAAGGCTCTTATCAACTGACTTATATTACATTGATTATGTATGCAAATTTGGTTAATTAATTTAATTTTTTCATCTGAAAGTTTAAATCTTATTTTGTCATCATATAACATATTCTTGGATATATTTTTGTATTCAATTTGATTTAAATCTTCAATATCATCAAAAATAGTTCTAATGAATTCACTAATACTAATGTTAGATGCGGTGGTTTTATCTATTATTCTTTGCTTAATATTTTTAGGTATTCTACATTCTAATTTGACTAACAATTTTCACTCATTTTATAAAATAATCCTCAGTAAAACATGTTATAATTATACTCTATAACTAGCTAAATTTGTTAATTTTTTTACTATAATGTTTTGAATGAATTAGCATGTTATTTTAATAATAAATTTGGATATTTATATAAT
>JAIEMU010000156.1 GCA_019751895.1 Sphingobacteriaceae bacterium
TTTAAGAGTAGAATTGTTGGCTGAAGAATTAAAAGAGTTGCGACAAGCAATTCAAGATAACGACATTGTAGAAGTGGCAGATGCACTTTGTGATCTTCAATATGTACTTTCTGGTGCAGTTTTGGAATTTGGTTTAGGTCAAAGTTTTAAAAATTTATTTGACGAGGTACACCGTTCAAACATGAGTAAAGCCTGCAAAACAATTGAAGAAGCAGAACAAACCATTGCTCATTATTTAGCAAAAGATAATACAGAAGCTTATTATAAAGAAATTGACGGATTGTTTTTGGTTTATCGAAAATCGGATGATAAAACTTTGAAGTCTGTTAATTATTCACCTGCAAATTTAAAAAACCACTTATAACCCCAAAAAAAACTATGAAAAAACTAGGATTAATCATTGCGTTTTTAGCTGTTTCGGTAGTTACTTTCGCTCAAAAAAACGATGTCGTACTTGGACAATGGCTTAACAAAACTGGAGAGGCTAAAATTGAAATTTACAAAAAAGGACAAGCGTATTTTGGAAAAATTATTTGGTTGAAAATACCAAAAGATGCAAATGGAAATGCAAAATTAGATCACAAAAATCCAAATGAAAGTTTAAGAAGTAAGCCTATTTTGGGACTAGAAATGTTGAAAAATTTTGTGTTTGAAGACAACGAATGGACTGATGGAACGATTTACGATCCGAAAAGTGGTAAAACGTATAGTTGTAACATTACCTTGAAATCTAATAATGAATTAAACATTAGAGGTTATATAGGTATTTCACTTTTAGGAAGAACAGAGACTTGGAGCAGAGCGAAATAATATTCAGTTGTGAATGTTGTAAATATACCTTATCTTTGCACCTAATTAATTAATTATTATAAACTTTAGTAACATTCAAGAATGTATTTAAGTAAAGAAGTAAAAGCCGATATTTTTAAAAAACACGGCGAAGTAGCAACCAACACTGGTTCTGCAGAAGGTCAAGTAGCATTATTCACTTACAGAATAGCGCATTTAACAGCTCACTTGAAGAACAATCGTAAAGATTTTTCTACACAATTAGCACTTCAAAAATTGGTAGGTAAACGCCGTGGTATTTTGGCATACTTATTCAAAAAAGATATTAATCGTTATCGTGCTATCATCAAGGCTTTAGAGCTGAGAGATATCATTAAATAATTGATATTATCCAAAAAAGCCATTCAATTTAGAATGGCTTTTTTTAATTTGAAAACAAATTAATTTATATAAATCGATGTGTAAAAAAGAGGAAAACACATCATAACATTAACAAAATGAATGTAATAAAAAAATCGTTCGACCTAGGTGATGGTAGAATAGTTGAAATTGAAACTGGTAAATTAGCGAAACAAGCTGATGGTTCGGTAGTTGTAAAAATGGGTGATACCATGTTGTTGGCTACGGTAGTTTCTACTGTTGGTGCAAAACCAGGTACAGATTTTTTACCTTTATCGGTAGATTATCAAGAAAAATATGCGGCTACAGGTCGTATTCCAGGTGGTTTTTTACGCCGTGAGGCAAGATTGTCAGATTATGAAGTGTTAATTTCTCGTTTGGTAGATAGAGCCTTACGCCCAATGTTTCCTGAGGATTATCACTCAGATACACAAGTAATGATTTCGTTAATCTCGGCAGATAAAAATATCATGCCAGATTGTTTGGCAGGTTTAGCTGCTTCGGCTGCTTTAGCTGTTTCGGATATTCCTTTTAATGGTCCAATTTCTGAAGTTCGTGTTGCGAAAATTGATGGTAAATTGGTTATCAATCCTTATGCAAGTGATTTAGAAAGAGCTACATTAGAATTTATGGTGGCAGGTTCGGCACATGATATAGGCATGGTGGAAGGCGAGTGTGATGAAATTCAAGAAGATGAAATGGTTGAGGCATTAAAATTTGCGCATGATGCGATTAAAAAACAATGTGCTATTCAACTTGAATTGACAGAAGCTACAGGTAAAACGGTAAAACGTGAATACAATCACGAAGACCATGATGAGGATTTGAAAGCACAAGTATATGCGGCTACTTATGATAAAGTATATGCAGTTGCCAAATCTGCTTTAGGGAAAGATGAGCGTTCAGAGCGTTTCAAAGCTGTTGTTACTGAATTTTTAGAAACTTTACCTGAAGATGCTAGCGATTTAACAATATCATTGGCTAAGCATTATTTCCATGATGTACAGTATGATGCAGTACGTAATTTGTTGTTGAACGAAGGTATCCGTTTGGATGGTCGTGCAACTACTCAAATTCGTCCAATATGGAGTGAAGTGGGTTATTTGCCAGCAGCTCACGGTTCGGCAGTATTCACTCGTGGCGAAACTCAATCTTTAACTTCAGTTACTTTGGGGAGCAAAGACGACGAGCAAATGATTGATGGAGCTTTCATAAATGGCTACAATAAATTTTTATTACACTATAACTTCCCTGGTTTTTCAACAGGAGAAGTAAGACCAAATAGAGGTGCAGGACGTAGAGAAATTGGTCATGGTGCTTTGGCAATGCGTTCATTGAAAAAAGTTTTGCCTTCAGGTGAAGAAAATCCATACACCATTCGTATTGTTTCTGATATTTTAGAATCAAATGGTTCATCATCTATGGCTACTGTTTGTGCGGGTACTTTGGCATTGATGGATGCAGGTATTAAAATTAAAGCGCCTGTATCTGGTATTGCAATGGGCTTAATTTTAGATGAAAAAACTGGTAAATATGCAATTCTTTCAGATATTTTAGGTGATGAAGATCATTTAGGAGATATGGACTTTAAAGTAACGGGTACTGAAAAAGGTATTGTTGCTTGTCAAATGGACTTAAAAATCAATGGTTTGTCTTATGAAGTATTAGCGAAAGCATTAAATCAAGCAAAAGAGGGTCGTTTGCATATTTTAGGTGAAATGAAAAAAACACTTAGTGCACCAAACGTAGATCTTAAACCACATGCTCCACGTATTGTTTCTTTGTCTATTGATAAAGAATTTATTGGCGCTGTAATCGGTCCAGGTGGTAAAATCATTCAAGAAATGCAACGTGAAACTGGTGCTTCTATTTCTATAGAAGAAGTTGGGAATAAAGGTATTGTAGAAATATTTGCAGACAATAAAGCGGCTATTGATGCAGCCGTTGGACGTATCAATGCTATCGCAGCTAAACCTGAAATAGGCGCTATTTATCAAGGAAAAGTGAAATCAATTATGGCTTTCGGTGCTTTTGTGGAAATTATGCCAGGTAAAGATGGATTGTTACATATTTCTGAAATCTCTTGGGAACGTTTAGAAAATATGGACGGCGTGTTGAAAGAAGGAGATAAAATTGAAGTGAAATTGTTAGATGTTGATAAACAAGGTAAAATGAAACTTTCTCGTAAGGTTTTATTACCAAAACCTGAAAAACCAGCTACAGTTTAATACCAACTGTTTTAAATTAAAAAAGCTAAATAAACGAAAGTTTATTTAGCTTTTTTTGTTTTATAGATTTGTTTTCTAGTTAACTAAGTCTTTATTGACACTTGTTTAAAGTTAAAATAACTTTTTGAAGCGTTTTTTGAAATGTAAGTATTTCTTCTTTTGTTAGGTCTTGATTTGTGATTGCATTTGCCAACCGTTCAGGAATTGTAACCGCTTGATTTTTTATTTTTTCGCCTTGTAGAGTTAGTGATACAATTACCTTTCTTTCGTCAATTTCAGAACGCTTACGCTGAATTATTTTTTTTAATTCCATGCGTTTCAACAATGGCGTAAGTGTGTTGTGTTCTAAAAGCAAACGCTGACCAATTTCATTTACATTCATTTCACCATGTTCCCACAACACCATTAATACTAGGTATTGTGGATAGGTAATGTCTAATTCACTAAGAAAAGGCTCGTATATTTTTGTAGCTAATCTTGATGCTGCATACAAAGGAAAACACAATTGATTGTCAAGAAGTAACTTACTAAATTTATCTTCCATAATTTAGCATATTTTTTGAATGTAACTTTCCATACTTTCTGGCTTGGTTGTTGGTGCAAATCTTTTCACAGGTTTGCCGTTTTTGTCAATTACAAATTTGGTAAAATTCCATTTTATATTGTTCCCAAATACACCGCCAAGCTCGTTTTTTAGGTATTTGAATAGAGGATGTGCTTGTGCACCATTCACATCAATTTTGTCAAACATCGTGAAACTTACGCCGTAGTTTACCTGACAAAACTCTTCTATTTGTGCTGCTGAACCCGATTCTTGTTTTGCAAATTGATTGCAAGGAAAACCTAAAATTACCAATCCTTTTTCTTTGTAAGATTGATATAATTCTTCTAAACCTTTATATTGAGGTGTTAATCCACATTTACTAGCGGTGTTTACGATGATTATTGTTTTTCCCTTAAAAGCATTCATGGAAATATTTTGTCCGTTGATTAGCTTTGCTTCGAAACTGTAAAAGTCTTGGTTTGCCGAGATTTTATTTCTGTTAAGCAATCTCTTTAAAGCACCTGTTGACCATAATGCCCATAGAATAAGAATGGGTTGAAAAAACAATCTATTCAATCTTTTTTGGTCGGTATCTAAAGAAAAAGCATCAATTCCATTTGTGTATTGAGAAATATTACCAGGGAAAATTAGAACGTAAAAAATAGCAAGAGCGATTCCCACCTTGTATTTGTGCTTAGTCAAAAACAACATTGCCAAACCTAAGGCAATTTCTACTAATCCTGATGAAAGTACAATAAAATCCATAAAATCAGGGTGGTGGGGTAGCCAACGAGGAACTTGAGCTAAAAATTCTGCTCGTTGAAAAGTTAAATGACCTATTCCTGCTAAAGTCATGATTGAGCCTAGCAATATTCTTGCGGTGTTTTGAAATAATGTTGTTTTCATTTTTATATCGTTTAAGTTTATATCGTTAACGATGTAAATGTATATTCTTTTTTTGAATTGATAAAGTATTTGTAAATATATTTTTATATTTTAATTGTAAGTATTTGTTTGATAAGTTTTTATATTTGTTTGGTAAGTGGCGCTAAATGTTTGTTTAGGCTGTAACTTTTTTCATTCAAATACATCTAAATAACATGATGATACTAATTAGGTTAATTGGCGAGAGTTTTAGATTTGCATTAGATGCATTGCGTCAAAATAAATTACGCACCATGTTGTCGTTATTAGCGATAACTATCGGCATTTTTACCATCATTGGCGTTTTTAGTTCCGTAGATACTTTTAGGGCGAATCTTCAAAAAAGTGTTGATAAATTAGGTTCAAATACTCTTTTTGTTCAAAAATGGCCTTGGGTATTTGATGATTTTCCTTGGTGGAAATATGTAAATCGACCGCAACCCTCATTAAGAGATTATCAAGCACTTAAAAAAAGAATGGATAATGTAGATGGAATTGCCTATGAAGTTTCTGTAAATAGTAAAACAATAAAATACCGAAGCAATGCGGTGGAAGGTGCGACGATTAATGCTGCCACACAAGATTATGATAAGACTTGGAATTTAGATTTTCAGGAGGGTAGGTATTTTACTGAAATGGAAGGCAGAACTGGCGCACCTATTTGCATTTTAGGAGCGGATATTGCTGAAGGGCTTTTTGCTGATGACACAGCAATAGGTAAACAGATAAAAATGATGGGAAGACGCGTGACTGTAGTTGGCGTTTTTAAGAAAGAAGGAGACGATATGATGGGGATGTCTCAAGATAAAAATGTATTGATTTCTTTATCCTTTGCTAAAGGATTGTTTGATATTCAGGGAGATAACTTTGGTCCGCAAATAACGGTTAGGGGCAAAGAAAACATTGCTTTGTCAGAGGTGGAAAGTGAGTTGATGGGGTTGATGCGGTCAATTCACAAAATCAAACCAGGCAGTCCCGACGATTTTTCACTTAATAAAACAACCATGATTTCTAATAAATTAGATTCTCTTTTTTCAATGGTAAACATTGGTGGATGGGTTATTGGCGGTTTTTCTATCTTGGTAGGTGGCTTTAGCATTGCAAATATTATGTTTGTTTCGGTAAAAGAACGTACTCCTTTAATTGGAATTCAAAAATCTTTAGGAGCTAAAAATTACTTTATTTTATTGCAATTTATGTTTGAAGCGGTGATATTGGCGTTAATTGGTGGTTTTCTGGGTTTATTACTTGTTTTTTTACTCACGAAATTGTTAGCTGCCGTTGCAGATTTTGAAATTATTTTGAGTTTTGCAAACATACTTTTAGGGTTAAGTATTTCATTTGTTATAGGTTTAATTTCAGGCTTTTGGCCTGCTTATGCCGCTTCTAAACTTGACCCCGTAGAGGCTATTCGTTCTTAAAATAAATTATTTTAAATTTTATAATTTCTGTGTGTTTTTAAAATGTATAGATTACTTTTGTGAACAAAAAAAAATGATATGTCTATCCATAAAGAAGTAAAACGCGTAACCACACATACATTACAAGAAATGAAACAACGTGGTGAAAAAATCACTATGCTAACTGCCTATGATTATTCGATGGCAACGATTTTGGATGACGCAGGTTTAGATGTTTTATTGGTAGGCGATTCGGCTTCAAATGTAATGGCAGGGCATGAAACAACTTTGCCTATCACTTTGGATCAAATGATTTATCATGCAAGTTCGGTGGTTAGGGCGGTAAAACGTTCGTTTGTAGTGGTCGATTTGCCATTTGGTTCTTATCAAGGAAATTCTAGAGAAGCATTAAATTCTGCAATTAGAATTATGAAAGAATCGGGTGCTCATGGCGTGAAATTAGAAGGAGGTACGGAGATTTCTGAATCTGTTCGTCGAATTATCACTGCTGGAATACCTGTTATGGGACATTTAGGTTTAACACCACAATCTATATATAAATTTGGTACTTATACTGTTAGAGCTAAAGAAACTGAAGAAGCTGAAAAGTTGATTGCCGATGCTTTGGTTTTGCAAGAGTCGGGTTGTTTTGCCATTGTGTTGGAAAAAATTCCTGCTAAATTAGCTAAAATTGTTTCCGAAAAAATATCTATCCCAACTATTGGCATCGGTGCAGGTGCTGATTGCGATGGACAAGTTTTGGTGGTTAACGATATGATTGGCTTAACCAAGGGTTTTCATCCTCGCTTTTTACGTCAGTATATCAATTTGTATGAAGGCATAAAAGACGCTGCACAAAACTTTATTCAGGATGTAAAAAGTAAAGACTTTCCTAATGAAAATGAACAATATTAGTGCTTTGAATTAAATATTAGCCTTGCTTCGTCTGCGTTCGATTGCGTATTTCGTAAGATAATAAACAATTATGGATGTAAATAAACTAACAACAGTAGAACCAATAATTAATACGTAACCAATTTGAGGTAAATTTTGTTGCCAGTTTTCTAATTCAAATTTGACATTGCTTTTTATAAAGTATTCACCAACTGTGTAACTGATAATTAATAAAAATGGACTCGTTAAAGGGTTGGAAATAAATGCGCCAGAAATTGCTGCAATCAAATTAAATCGAAATATTTTGTAGAGCAATAAAGATAAAACAGTACTCAATCCAAAAGTTGGGAACACACCCCAAAAAGCACCTATTGAAGCTCCCAAGGCAATTTCATGCGCACTACCTCTTGCATAATATATTTTTAAAAAGCTAATTCTAACTCTTCTTAAAATATTAATTACGAAATTCCTTTTCGTTTGTTTCATTTCGAATAAATCAAAACAGGCACCTTAGTTGAATAAGTTAGTTTTGCGGATTTGCTTGGTAAAAATATACTTTCAAAAAAACTTTTTTCTCTTTTTGTGAACATAATCAAAAGCTCAGGTTTAGATTTTTCAACATAATGAGCCACACGTTCTACAAGCGAATACTCTAAATTGTTTTTCACAATATTTAGTTTAATATCTTTGTAATCTGCGGTTTTAAATAAGTTTTTGGTACGTTCAAATTTCGTTTTATCTAAAACTATTGATGAGTAGTGCAACACGTTTAAATCTGTTTTAATGGATTTGTAAAACTTTGAAATTTTAGTTATTTCATTTTTTGTATTTTCAAAATCTGACAAATAAGTTATCTTTTTTATCGATTTAGAACGATAGTGACTAGGGATAACTAAAACAGGGATTTTTGAATTGTTTACAATGTAAGATGTGTGCGTACCTATTACTTTTCTAAGTATTCCTGCGCCTTGAGTTGCCATGCAGATATAATCGAATTTGTTTTTTTCGGCATAATGTATGATGTTATTTTCTACGGTGTAGGTGCTATCGATTACAAAATTGATACTCGAAAATTTATCTTTTTCTTCTTTAACAATTGCTAAAATAAACTTTTTAAGTTTGACATTAAGACGCTCAATTTCATCTTTTTTGTAGCTAATAAAATACTCATCGTTCCATTGATTGGGTTTTAAAAAATCTACAACATGATAAAATACTACCTCTATATCTTTAGATTGTTTAGCCAATGTTTTTACAAATCGGATCGCACCTTTTGAGTTTTTTGAAAAATCGGTTGTTACTAATAGTTTCATGAGCTTTTAATTTTATGTTTTTTGTTAATGTATATCGTTTTTTGAAATCGTATTTTTCTCCCATTCAGATAAATTCTCACAGGTTGTATTGGCTATTCCTTGTAGGGCTTCATTGGTTAAAAATGCTTGATGACCAGTTATTAAGACATTCGGGTAGGAGCGAAGTTTGTCGAATATATCATCTTCAATCTTTGAAGCAGAATGGTCTGAGAAGAAAATGGGTTTCTCATTTTCATAAACATCTAATCCTGCTGCTGCTACAATTTTATTATCGATGGCTTCCATCAAATCAACCGTATTTACAATGCCGCCACGAGCCGTATTGATGAAAAAAACACCTTTTTTCATTTTTGAGAAAAGAGATTGATTGAACAAGTATTTCGTTTCCGAATTTAATGGGCAAAATAGTGAAATAACATCGGATTGTGCACTTAATTCCGCTAAAGAAGTGTACGTTATATTTGTTTCACGCTTGAGTTCTTCATTTTCGTAAATATCATATCCCAGTAGTTTGCAGCCGAAACCATGCATTATTTTTGCAAATTTAGCGCCTATTTTACCTGTCCCCACAATGCCTATCGTTTTTCCATGTAAGTCGAAACCGATTAGTTTATCTAATCTGAAATCATTTTTTTTATTTAATTCTTGGCTAAGTAAAATGTTTCTATTTAGAGCTAATAACAAGGCAACTGCATGTTCTGCAATAGCATAAGGCGAATAAGCAGGCACATTTGCCACTTTGATATTTAGTTGTTTTGCTTTTTGAATATTGACGTGGTCGTAGCCTGCACAACGTAAAGTGATGTATTTTACACCATTTTGATGTAAAATATCTAACACCTTTTCATCAGCTTTATCGGAGGTGAAAAGTGATACAGCGTCAAATCCTTTAGCCAAATGAGCAGAGTTTTCTTGCAAAGGAAGTTCTAAAAATGTCAATTCATGCTTATTATTTGCTGCATTTTCTAAAAATGATTTTTCAAAACCAAGAACGCTATATACTAATGTTTTCATTCGTCTTTAATTTAAAGCTTTTTTATTATAAACTCACTCAACAAACTTAAATAAAAACTAATGTAAATTTGTGCGCAAAAACACTTTTTTTAGTGTGAGAAATTATATTTTAGCTTCTAAATACGCAATGATTTCGTCGTAATGCGTGGGTTCAAACCATTTGGTTTGGAGGTCTTTTTTAAACCAAGTAATTTGTCGTTTTGCAAATCTTCGTGTGTTTTGTTTGATGTTTTCTACGGCAGTTTCTAGCGAAATGTTTCCATCCAAGTGTTCGAATATTTCGCTGTAGCCAACAGTTTTTAATGCGTAGGTATTTCTGTGTGCGCTAAGATTTTTTACTTCGTTAAGCAAACCTTCTTTCATCATCATGTCAACTCGTTGATTGATTTGTTGGTACAATACGCTTCGCTCGGTATTTAAGGCTATTTTTAAAATATTGAAACTTCTTTTTTTCTTGGTATTGGTTAGGTAAGTGGATATTTTATTTCCCGTGGATAGAAAAACTTCTAATCCTCTAATCATTCGTTGTGGATTGTTTTGATCTACTTTTGAAAAATATTCGGGATCTACCATTTCTAGCTGTTTTTTTATGCTTTCTATTCCTTCTTGTTGCAATTGAAGGTTTAATTTTTCACGAATATTGAAGTCGATTTCAGGCAAAATATCTAAACCATTGCAAAGCGCATCAACATACAATCCAGATCCGCCCACCATTACTACTGTGTTGTGTGTTTCAAATAGTTTTTCAATAGTTTTTAAGGCTTTAATTTCAAAATCTCCATTGCTAAAATAATCGTGAATAGAATGAGAATTGATGAAATGGTGTTTTACTGCACTTAACTCTTCATTTGAAGGTTTTGCTGTACCGATTGACATTTCTTTGAAAAACTGACGAGAATCAGCGGATATAATTTCGGTTTTGTATTTTGTAGCAATTTTAATGGCTAAGGCAGTTTTACCTATGGCAGTTGGCCCAACGATAACGATAAGATTTTTTTGCATTTGATTAAATAAAAACAGCCAGATTTTGGCTGGCTGTGTTTGTTTTTTTAATAGTCTTCATCTTTTGAACTTCCGTATTCTTCATCTTCGTCAAATTCACTATCCATATCTTCGTCCCCATATTCATCTTCCTCATCATCTTGAGGACTGCTTTTTGAGTTGATTCCTGAATTTTCTAAGGCTTCTAAATCTACGTCTTCTGGTACAAAATTTAGCTCGTTGAGAAAGTCAAATTCATTTATTGTGCTTACTTCTTCCTCATCTACAGGGATGATATTTGTTCGGTCGTAAATTTTTGGTGCTTCGCCAATACTCTTAAAAACAGTAGGGTATTTGGTTTTAGCATCGTCTTCTAAAATGATTTTTATCAATTCTACATGAAAATCAAATTGACGTTCGAAATTATAGATATAATAAAATTTTTGATGAGGATCTTCAATAAAATCACAAATTCTAGATTTCTCCATCAAAGCAACACCACGTTGGATTTTACGTTCGTTAGGTAAATAAGCAATTTCATCACCTTTTAGCCAATTGTCGGTACTTACATAAAATGAAGATGATTTTTCAACATTGTATCCTGTTGAAATATGAAGTGCTTTGTGTAAATCTTCAAAAGTTTGTGTGGTTTTGATGTCAATTTCACGGATTACTTCGTCGTAATCTTCAAAACTTATTTTAAATCTATATACTGCCATTGTGTTTTATTAGTTGTCAAAAATAGAAATATTTTAAAGATTTTTTATAGTTAAACCCAATTCTAAGGCTTTTTTATTTAAAAAAATTAAAGCTTCTTGATAATCATTTTTAATTTCACCTTCTAGAATTGCTTCTCTAATTGCGTTTTTCAAAATCCCAACTTCCTTCCCAGCTGTTAGGTTATAAATTTGCATAATATCATTTCCACTAATTGGTGGTTGCCAATTTCTTAGTTTATCTCTTTCTTCAACGTCTTTTAGTTTTTGTTTAACGAGTTCAAAATTGTTTCTGTATTTTTTAATTTTGTATTCGTTTTTTGTGGTTACATCGGCATTGCAAAGCAACATTAAACTTTCAATATCTTCTCCTGCATCAAATAATAATCTTCTAACTGCCGAATCGGTGATGATATCTTGCGCCAAAACGATGGGACGAAGGTGTAATTGCACCATTTTTTGCACAAATTTCATTTTTTCGTTGAGTGGTAGTTTTAGCTGTGCAAATATTTTCGGAACCATCCTTGCGCCCTTATCTTCGTGTCCGTGAAAAGTCCATCCATGTCCTTCTTCAAATCTTTTGGTGGGAGGTTTGGCGATGTCGTGTAATATTGCTGCCCATCTTAACCATAAATCGTCGGTAGTATTGCAAATGTTGTCTAATACTTCTAAGGTATGATAAAAATTATCTTTATGTCCCTTGCCATTGATGATTTCAACTCCGTAAAGGGTATCCATCTGAGGGAAAATGATTTTTAATAATCCAGTGTTAAATAAATGTTTGAATCCAATGGATGGTTTTTTTGATAAAATAATTTTATTTAATTCTTCTGTTATTCTTTCCTTGCTGATGATATTGATGCGTTCTTTTTGGCTTGTTATTGCTTTTATACTTGTTTCGTCTATTTCGAATTGTAATTGTGTAGCAAATCGAATGGCACGCATCATGCGCAAAGGGTCGTCAGAAAATGTAATTTCAGGGTTTAAAGGTGTTTTTATTAATTTATTTTCCAAATCAATTAAGCCATCAAAAGGGTCAATTAATTGTCCGAAGGTTTCTTTGTTTAAAGAAATTGCGAGTGCGTTTATGGTAAAATCTCTACGCTTTTGGTCGTCTTCTAAACTGCCATTTTCTACAATTGGTTTGCGTGAATCGCTGCGATAGGATTCTTTTCTAGCGCCTACAAATTCAATTTCTAAATCATGAGCCCTAAGCATGGCAGTGCCGAAATTTTTAAAAACGGCAACCTTTGTTTTTAGGGTTTCCCCCACACGTTCTGCAAATTCAATTCCATTGCCCAACACCACAATGTCAATATCTTTACTTGGGCGATTTAAAATTAAATCCCTCACAAAGCCACCTATTACGTAGATTTCAGTTTTGTGTTGGTTTGCTAAATCGGCTAATGTTTTGAATATCGGAAGTTTGAGGTATGATTTCAATTTTTATATTTGGTTATTGTGAACAGAAAGCAACCTTCGTTGTGTGGATGGTTTCAAAGTTTTACAAAAGTACTAAAACTTATTTTCTAATGTATGTAAATTGTCCACTAGCCGTTAATTTCATAATGGTAGATGGTTTTTTTGGCTTTTGTAATTCTTGTTCCCAGTCAATTATATAATCCACGGCAGCGCTAATTTTCGGGTCAATTTCATCAAAAATCGCTGGTGTTTTTTCTCCTGATAAATTAGCTGAAGTAGAAACAATGGGTTTGCGAAATTGTTGTAATAATTCAGTGCAAAAATCATGCTTCACCACTCTTATGCCAATGCTACCATCTTTGTTGATAGCATTTTGGGCTAGGTTTTTTGCGCCATCAAAAATGATGGTTAATGGATTTTCTGAAAACTCAATTAAATCATAAGCTACTTCAGGAATTTCACTTACATAGCTAGCCAATTTTGTATCTACATCTAATAAAATGATAAAGCTTTTATCTTCTGATCTTCCTTTTATTTTGTTTATTTTTTCTATGGCTTCAGCATTTGTTGCATCGCAACCCAAACCCCAAACTGTATCAGTAGGGTACAAAATAACGCCTCCATTTTTTAATACAGCTAAGGCTTTTTTAATTTCTTCTTTAAGCATGTTGATTGGTTTTTATAACGTTTTCGTATAGATTCATGATTTGAGTGCTGATTTTTGTGTTGTCAAATTTCTCGACATACTCAAATCCTTTTTCAATCATTTTTAATCTTTGATTTGGATTTAAAATAATTTCATTTATCGCTTTTGCCAGCTCTATTTCGTCTTTGGCGCTTACATATAAACTATCGTTTCCGCCGGCTTCCTCTAAGCAAGAACCTTTTGCGGCCACCACAGGAACACCTGAAAATAAGGCTTCGATGATTGGAATTCCAAAACCTTCGTATAAAGACGGAAGGCAAAAAATATTGGCGTTTTGATACACAGCTGGCAAGTCAACAAATGGAAGGTTTTTGAAAAAATGAACTCTGTTTTTTAAACCCAATTTTTCAATTTCAGCATTTACCAATTTCAAATAAGGTGTTTCTTTGCCTACAACCACCAATTTATAATCTTCGTCGATGTTGGGTAGTGATTTGATTAAGGTAAGAAGATTTTTTCGTGGTTCAATTGTACCTACATAAAGAATATATTTTTGAGGTAAGTTGTATTTTTTTGCAACGGTTAATTTTATTTCTAGAGTTAATTTCTGCTTAAAACTATCGTCGCAACTTTGATAAATTACTTCAATTTTATTGGGTTCAATTTTGTAGAGTTCTACAATGTCTTGTTTGGTTTTTTCGCTAATTGCAATAATTTTATCGGCATGAATACAAGCGTATTTGCTTTTGTATTTGTAAATTAATCGGTCAATTAATTTGTAATAATTAGGATGACGTAAGAAAATTAAATCATGAATGGTCACAACGGTTTTAATCGGTGTGTATTGAATGTGGAAGGGAATTTCGTGGCTCAAGCCATGAAAAATTTTCACTTCATCTTTCGCTAAATCTTTTAGAATAGCAAAACTACGCCACAAGAAAGTAAAGTTTGAGGGTAATTTTAAAAAAATTGAATGGATAGAAAAAAAAGCATCGATTTTCGGATTTTTCTTCACCTTTGGACTGTAAACTAAGTATTCGTTGTTGGGAAAACTTTGCGCCAATTGTTCGATTAATCCTCTACTATAATTGCCCAGCCCCGTAAGGTTGTTTGCAGCACGTTTTCCGTCGTATCCAATTTTCATTGAGAAATAAAATTAATAAGGTGTAAGTAAAAAATACTTACACCTTTAAATATTGAAAAAAAAAATTAAACCGCAACGTTGTTTTCTCTTAAAGCATCGTTTAAAGAGGTTTTTTTGTCGGTACTTTCTTTACGCTTGCCGATAATTAAGGCGCAAGGAACTTGAAATTCACCAGCAGGGAATTTTTTAGTGTAACTTCCTGGTATCACCACCGAACGAGCAGGTACAATTCCTTTGTATTCGATTGGTGTTTCGCCTGTTACATCTATAATTTTGGTTGAGGCTGTAAGCACCACATTTGCGCCCAAAACAGCTTCTTGTTGTACTCTAACGCCCTCTACTACAATTGCTCTTGAACCAATAAAACAATTATCTTCAATAATTACTGGAGCAGCTTGTAAAGGTTCTAATACGCCACCAATACCCACGCCGCCACTTAAATGTACATTTTTTCCGATTTGAGCACACGAACCTACCGTAGCCCAAGTGTCCACCATCGTTCCTTCGTCCACAAAGGCGCCAATGTTTACATAGCTAGGCATTAAAATCACACCTTTTGCCAAATAAGCACCATAACGTGCAATGGCATGCGGGACTACTCTAACACCTAATTCTTTGTAATTGGTTTTTAATTTCATTTTGTCATGAAAAACAAAAGGACCAACTATAATTTCTTGCATTTCTCTTATTGGGAAATAAAGTACAACGGCTTTTTTTACCCATTCGTTGATTATCCAATTGTCTAAAACCGGTTCAGCAACACGTAATTCGCCTTGGTCGAGCATCATTATTACAGTTTCTATCGCAGTAAGGTATTCTGGATATTTTAAAAGCGTTCTGTCTTCCCAAACAGCTTCAATTTGTTTTTTTAAATCTGAAATCATAACTAAAAATTAAATTTTTAACAAAATAAATCAATTTTATGTATTGTACACTATTTTGTTGTGTATTTTTGATTTTTTTTAACACAATGGAAAACGAAAAATTAAGAATTGACAAATATCTTTGGGCAATTAGAATGTTTAAAACAAGAAGTTTAGCTACTGATGCCTGCAGAGCAGGAAGGGTAAAACTAAATGGACAAAATATAAAACCTTCTGCAATTGTGAAAATAGGAGAGGTGTATCAAGTTTCTAAAGGTATCGAGAAAAAAATAATTGAAGTAACAAGCCTTTCCCATCAGCGAACTGATTCGCCAACGGCATTGACAAAATATAAAGATTTAACACCTGTTGAGGAAACTTACGGATATAAAACCATGCATAATGCACCTACATTGGTGAGAGATAGGGGAACTGGGCGACCAACCAAACGAGACCGAAGAGAAACCGACGAATTGATTGATAAATTGCAGGATGAGGTGTAAAAAAAATGTCTTCATCGTTTTGTAAACAATGAAGACATTTTAAATAAATTAAGATGAAAAACTACTTTTTATCTTCGTAAGCTTCGTTCAATCCTTTCAAAACTTCAGAAGTTACATCTAAGCTTTCATCTGCAAATAAAATAGCACTGTTTCCTTTTTGGTAAGTTAATACCATTTTAAAACCTTTTTCTTTTGCATATCCTTTTAAGTATTCAGCTACTTTGTCGTATAATTTTTCTTGCTCTTTAGCCGTTTCGTTTTGCAAAGCAGCACCCGCATTTTGTTGGTAAGCTTGTAACTCTTGTTGTTTACGAGCTAATCTTTGTTCTGTGCTTGCACGTTGGTCGGCAGGCATCGTGTTTTGTTGTTGTTGGTATTGTTGTACTTCACGTTGAAAAGCTTGTGTTTTAGCCGCCATGTCTCTTTCTGCATTTTGAGATTTGCCGTCTAACTTTGTTTTTAAATCTTTGAAGTATTGATATTTTGTTAAAAGAGAATCAGAATTTACATATACAATTTTTTCGTTTTCAGCTACTACAACTTCTGATTTTTTCGCTGAATTATTGTTTCCTTCTGTAGATTTATTTTGGCATGAAGCCATCACACACATAACTGCTGTTGCAGCTACTAAACTGCTCGATTTTAAAAATTTCATGATTTATGTTTAATTGTTAATTTAGGCAAATATAAAAATCAAAATCAAGTATCATAAAAAATGCTTAATTTTTTTAAACCGATTTTTTTTAAACATTGAAATTAGTTATCCACAATGTGAAATCAATACCATTTATTTGATTATTTTTGGAATTAATAGAATTTAGAAAAATATGAGTGAAGAATTAGATTCAAAGTCGAATTATTCGGCCGATAACATACAGGTTTTAGAAGGTTTAGAAGCTGTTCGTAAGCGCCCTTCAATGTATATTGGTGATACAGGTGTCAAAGGTTTACATCACTTGGTTTATGAAGTTGTAGATAACTCAATTGATGAGGCTTTAGCGGGTCATGCTGACACCATTTACGTAAATATATTAAAAGACAACTCCATTAGAGTTGAAGATAATGGTCGTGGTATTCCAACGGGAATTAACACTAAAGAAAATAAATCAGCTTTAGAGATTGTAATGACCGTTTTGCACGCAGGTGGTAAATTTGACAAAGATACTTACAAAGTTTCTGGAGGTTTGCACGGGGTAGGGGTTAGTTGTGTGAATGCACTATCTACTCATTTAAAAGCCGAAGTTCACCGTGAAGGTAAAATTTGGATGCAAGAATACAACATCGGAAAACCATTGTATGATGTAAAAGAAGTAGGTACAACTGATAAAAGAGGTACCATCGTTACTTTTACACCTGATGAAACTATTTTTACGCAAACAACTGAATATAAATACGATACACTTGCTGCAAGGTTACGTGAATTAGCTTTTTTGAACAAAGGCATTAGCCTAACTTTAACAGATGAAAGAGAAACTAACGAAGATGGTTCTTTTGTTTCTGAGAAATTTAAATCTGAAGGTGGGTTAAAAGAGTTTGTTTCCTTTTTAGATGGTGGTCGTCCATCATTAATTCAAGAACCGATTTACATTGAAGGTATAAAAAGTGGCGTACCTGTTGAATTGGCTTTTCAATACAACGATAGTTACAGCGAAAATGTACACTCGTATGTAAATAACATCAATACCCATGAAGGTGGAACGCATATCGCTGGTTTTAGACGTGGTTTAACCCGTACTTTAAAAGCTTATGCAGATAAATCAGGATTGTTGAAAAATGTAAAATTTGAAATTACAGGGGATGATTTTAGAGAGGGTTTGACTGCGGTCGTTTCTGTAAAAGTTCAAGAACCTCAATTTGAGGGGCAAACCAAAACAAAACTAGGTAACACTGAAGTAATGGGTGCTGTAGATATTGCAGTAGGCGAAGCTTTAGGTAATTATTTAGAAGAAAATCCAAGAGAAGCCAAACTTATTATTGGGAAAGTAATTTTGGCTGCAACAGCGAGAGCCGCAGCTAGAAAAGCTCGTGAAATGGTGCAACGCAAGAGCGTTATGGGTGGTTCGGGCTTACCTGGAAAATTAGCAGATTGTTCGGATAGTGACCCAGAAAAATGTGAATTGTTCCTTGTCGAGGGAGACTCTGCTGGTGGAACTGCCAAACAAGGTAGAGATCGTAATTTTCAAGCTATTTTGCCATTGAAAGGAAAGATTTTGAACGTGGAAAAGGCAATGGAGCATAAGATTTACGAAAACGATGAGATTAAAAACATGTTTACCGCTTTGGGCGTAAGTATAGGAACGCCTGAGGATGATAAAGCATTAAATATTGAAAAATTACGTTACCATAAAATCGTAATCATGACCGATGCGGATATTGATGGTTCTCACATTACGACTTTAATTCTTACCTTTTTCTTTAGATATATGAAAGGCTTGGTTGAAGCTGGTTATGTTTACATCGCTTCGCCACCTTTATACCAAGTAAAAAAAGGTAAAGAATTTGAATATTGTTGGACAGATGCGCAACGTGATGCAGCTATTCAACGATTGAAAGGTGCAGGAAAAGAGGATAGCGTACACATTCAACGTTACAAAGGTTTGGGAGAGATGAATGCGGAACAACTTTGGGAAACTACTTTAGATCCAAATAGACGTACATTGATGCAAGTAACGATTGAAAGCGCTGCTGAATGTGATCATACTTTCTCAATGTTGATGGGCGATGAAGTAGCGCCTCGTAGAGAATTTATTGAACGCAATGCAAAATATGCTAAAATTGACGCTTAGTATTTAAAGTGTTTTATCATAAAAAAAGACCTTCAGTGATTAATTACTGAAGGTCTTTTTGTTTGTTAATTATCCCAAATGCATTTTTAGATACTTTCCTGTGTGAGAGTTTTGTGCATGAATGAGATTTTCGGGTGTACCCTCAAATACGACATGCCCGCCTTTGTCGCCACCTTCTGGGCCTATGTCAATAATCCAGTCGGCACATTTTATCATATCCATATTATGCTCAATTACTAAAACGGTATTCCCTTGTTCTACCAAACGGTTTAAGGCAATGAGTAATTTTTTGATGTCGTGAAAGTGGAGACCTGTAGTAGGTTCATCAAAAATAAACATCGTTTTTTGCGCACTGTTTCCTTTGATAAGAAAAGAAGCTAGTTTTATACGTTGCGCCTCGCCACCTGAGAGCGTGTTGCTTGATTGACCTAAATGAACATAACCCAAACCAACATCTACCAAGGGTTGTATTTTGGCAAGTATTTTTGGTTCTTTATCAAAAAACGTAAGCGCTTCGTCGATGGTTAAATCTAAAATATCGGCAACGTTTTTATCTTTATATTTAATGTCTAAAACCTGTTGTTTAAATCTTCTGCCATTGCAGGCTTCGCAGGGAAGGAAAATATCAGCCATAAATTGCATTTCAATTTTCACTTCTCCCTCTCCTTGACAAACATCGCAACGCCCACCTTCCACATTGAAAGAAAACGCAGAAGGTTTCAATCCACTAGCTTTAGCAGCGGGCAATGCCGAAAATAAAGCTCTAATATCATCCCAAGCTTTTACGTAAGTGATGGGATTGGAACGAGAAGAACGCCCAATTGGGTTTTGGTCTACCATTTCTACGGTACTTACCAAATCTAAATTTCCAGCTATACTGTTGTAACTTCCCGTTTGCTCGCCTGAATAATTACCAATGGCTTTTTGAAGTGCTGGATATAGTATTTTTTTGATTAAACTCGTTTTTCCTGAGCCTGAAACGCCGGTTACACAAGTGAAAATCCCCAAAGGAAATTTTACATCAACGTTTTTTAAGTTGTTTTCTCTTGCTCCATTTATAGAAATAAAATCTTTCCAATCTCTTCTTTTGTTGGGGATTTCAATTTTCTCTTTTCCTGCCAAATATTTTCCAGTTAAGCTATTCGGATCTTTTATAATTTCGTCATATTTTCCGCTAAAGACAAGATTACCACCGCCTGTGCCTGCCTCAGGGCCAATATCAATGATGTGGTCAGCGGCTTTCATCATTTCTTCTTCATGTTCTACTACCAACACACTATTGCCTAAATTGCGCAAGGATTTTAAAACTTCAATCAGATTGTGCGTATCTTTTGGGTGTAAACCAATACTCGGCTCGTCTAAAACATACATTGAACCTACCAAACTGCTACCTAAAGAAGTTGCTAAATTGATACGTTGACTTTCTCCACCTGAAAGTGAATTGGATAAACGATTGAGCGTTAAATAACCTAAACCTACATTGTTGAGATATTCAATTCTGTTGCGTATTTCGGTCAGCAAACGTTTGCTTATTTTTTGCTCATTTTCGGTTAAGGTTAAGTTTTTGAAAAAATCTGGCAAAATGCTCAAAGGCATTAAAACGATGTCTAAAATAGATTTTTGATTGATTTTTACATACGTTGCGTCTATTCTTAAACGCGTTCCTTTACAATCGGGACACTGCGTTTTTCCGCGATAGCGAGAAAGCATTACTCGGTATTGAATTTTGTAAACTTGCGCCTCTATTTCTTTGAAAAACTCATTTAAACCTGTAAAATATTTATTACCCGTCCAAATTAGTTTTTGTTGTTTTTCAGTCAACTCGCTGTAAGAACGATGAATTGGGAAGTCGAATTTGTCTGCGTTTTGGATAAATAAGGCTAAATACTTTTTCATCGTTTCGCCACGCCAAGGGGCAATTGCATTGTCGTATAGGCTTTTGCTTTTGTCGGGGATAACTAAATCTTCATCAATGTCAATCACATTTCCATTTCCCTCACATCTTTTACAAGCGCCATAAGGATTGTTGAAGCTGAAAAAATTAGGATTGGGTTCGTCGAATTTTATTCCATCCAATTCAAAACGGTCACAAAAGTGATGCTTTTGGTCGTTGAAATCTACATAACAATCGCCTTTTCCTTCAAAAAATGCAGTTTGTACCGAATCGGCTATTCTACTGATGGTTTCATCATCGTTTTGAACGACAATTCTGTCGATTAAAATTTGAATCGTTTTTTCGCTTTTCAATTCCACATCTTTGAAACTTTCGTCTTCTAAAATCGACTCTATTTTTTCGATTTTGTCTTTGTAAGCTATTCTAGAGAAACCTTTTTGTAATAAAACAGCTAGTTCTTCTTTGATGCTTCGGTTGTTGTGTGGGTGCAGAGCGCAAAAAATAGTAGCTGTGCTGTCGAGTTCCAAATTAGAAATAAAATTGACGACGGTGGTTACGCTATCTTTTTTTACTTCCTTACCCGAAATTGGCGAATAAGTAACGCCGATACGGCTGTAAAGTAATTTTAAATAATCGTATATTTCGGTTGAAGTGCCTACGGTACTTCTTGGATTAGAGGTGATTACTTTTTGTTCGATGGCTATGGCAGGTACAATTCCTTTGATGTAATCAACTTCTGGCTTGTTCATTCTCCCCATAAATTGACGAGCATAGGCCGATAAACTTTCTACATAGCGACGCTGACCTTCGGCATAAAGTGTGTCGAAGGCTAAAGAAGATTTTCCCGAACCCGACATACCTGTGATGACTACCAATTTGTTTTTGGGAATGCTGACATCAATGTTTTTAAGGTTGTGTACCCTAGCACCTTTTATGATGATATTTTTATGTGAATCTTCTTGTATTTCCTTGCTCATGGAGTTGTTTACTGCTGATTTTAAGATAGTGCAAAAATCGTTATTTTAAATCTTTTTTAGGACTTATTTTTTTAAAGATTTCTTTAAGGCTTTAAAAATTCGATATTTCTCTTTAAACCTAAATATTTTGTTCTTTTTACTGCCGAATTTTTAAATACTTGTTTGAAAATATCTTCGGTAATTTCTGTTAAATCTTTTTTGCTTAAAGAAAGTAAATCAGGGTGAGGGTTGAAATCGTTGGTTTGGTGGGGAATTGAAAAACGATTCCAAGGGCAAACTTCTTGGCAAATGTCACAACCAAAAGCCCAATTTTCCATTTTATTTTTAAACACGGTTGGAATTTCGTTTTTCAATTCGATGGTGAGGTAGGAAATACATTTGCTCCCATCTACCACAAAGGGTTCTGCAATGGCATCGGTAGGGCAAGCATCGATACAACGGGTGCAAGAGCCGCAATAATCGTTTTGAAAAGGATTGTCGTAGGCGAGGGGTAGGTCAATAATAAGCTCGGCTAAGAAAAAAAACGAACCACTTTTTTTACTGATTAAATTGCTATTTTTTCCTACCCAGCCCAAGCCTGATTTTTGTGCCCAAGCCTTGTCCATCACAGGTGCAGAATCTACAAATCCACGTCCTGAAACTTCGCCAATGTTTTCGTGGATGAAGGAAAGGAGTGAGCGTAATTTCTCTTTGATTACTTCGTGATAATCCTTTCCGTAGGCGTATTTAGAAATTTTTGGAGCTGCGGGGTCTTCTTGTTTTTTGTCGGTGTAGTAGTTTAGAGAAAGTGAAATGATGGATTTTGCATCATCAACCAAAAGACGAGGGTCGAGCCTTTTGTCGAAATGATTTTCCATGTAAGCCATTTCGCCATGCGCATTTTGTTTGAGCCATTTTTCTAATCTTGGCGCTTCTTGTTCCAAAAAATCAGCTTTGGCAATGCCACAACTCAAAAAACCCAAACGCAAGGCTTCGTCTTTTATTAGCTGGGTATTTTTTTGGATTTGGCTGTGCATGTGGCTTTGTTTCGCAACAAAACTAGCTATTTTTCGGATAATAAATTCGTATAATTTTTAATGATGATGTACGAAAATATAGCAATTAACAATACCGAATCTAAATTTGTATGTCTGGGTAAAGCAAGTAATCTATATAATAATAAAATAGACAATAGCGAAATGATTGCTTTTAAAATTTTATTTAACATCTTAAATTGAGGGTTTTCTAAAAATTATCTTTAGTTTCCATTTTCAAACCGTGACAATTTGTAACGGTTTCGTTTCTCTCGTTCCAATGTGTGCGAACTTGTTTTTGCTCAAATATTTTTATGGCGCTTTCTTTGTTCATTTTATAAGCTTTTAGCCTTTGTTGGTGTTATCACCAACAAAGAATTTTTAACAACCGCTACTCATACATACGTTGGGCAGGGCACTGCTATTTTTTTTAATAAATTGTGACCTACGACTAAAAACATATTTTAAATATTGTAGGTGAAAAACGTAATATAATCTTGTTGGTGATAACACCAACAAGGGCGGAAGGTTTTTTATTTGTGTTGAAACCTTTTTTCACAACAAACCGTTAGAATAGTTTACTTGATTTTATTAATGTTTTTTTGTTGGGTGGTTATAATGGTTTGCGGTTTTGTATTCGGGCGGGTTTTGGAGTACGAAGTTCCAAGTTTCTACGTCACCTCGCCTGATGAAAAACTCGTGTTATAGTCAGTTTATTTTAATCGCACTTTGTTTTTTAGTTTGCTTTCTTTTATAGAAGCACCCGGACAGAATTTTTCAACAAGCGAGTCGACAATTATTCTTTCCGAAAGAGAAGTTGACGGACCTAGAGTAATTTCCATGTTTTGTAGTTCAGCTTCTTGTATATCAATGTCGTAGAATTTATGCTTAAATTCATATTTTTCTAAAATATCCTTCACCTCGCTCAAATTATTGTTTAGTAATTTATGTAACATTTCTTTGTCTGGAAATTGATATATAATGAATCTCCATTCACTTTGAAATTTCCATTCAGAACTTTTAGTCTTAGCTAGTTTACTAATATTTAAACTTCCTTCTTTCAATCCTCTAACCGTCCTTTTTACGTTGGAATTGTATTCG
>JAIEMU010000022.1 GCA_019751895.1 Sphingobacteriaceae bacterium
TATGCAACAAACGGAAAATGCCTTCTATCAAATCATCTACATAACAAAACGAACGTGTTTGACTTCCATCTCCGAATACAGTTAAATCCTCTCCTCTTAGTGCTTGCCCAATAAAAGCTGGCAATACACGTCCATCATTTAGTCTCATTCGAGGACCATAGGTGTTAAAAATTCGTACAATTCTAGTTTCTACACCGTGAAAAGTATGGTAAGCCATGGTAATCGCTTCTTGAAAGCGTTTAGCTTCATCATACACGCCTCTTGGGCCTACGGGATTTACATTCCCCCAGTAAGATTCAGGTTGTGGATTTACATTTGGATCACCATAAACTTCTGATGTAGAAGCAATCAGCATTCTTGCATTTTTATTTCTAGCTAAACCCAATAAATTATGTGTTCCCAACGACCCAACTTTAAGCGTTTGGATAGGAATTTTCAAATAATCAATTGGACTTGCTGGAGATGCAAAATGTAAAATGTAATCTAATTTTCCTGGAACATGTACAAATTTTGAAACATCATGATTGTAAAACTCAAAATTAGGCAACTTAAAAAGATGTTCAATATTCTGTAAATCACCCGTAATAAGATTATCCATGCCAATCACATGATAGCCTTCTTTTATAAAACGATCACACAAATGTGAACCTAAAAACCCTGCTGCGCCTGTAATTAATATTCTTTTTTGTTCCATTTTATTTGATTAATTTTCTGCCTACACTGTTGTAATAATATCCTAAATCAATCATCTTTTCCAAATCGAATAAATTTCGACCATCAAATACAATTTTTTTAGTCAAAATATTTTCCATTTTTTCGAAATCAGGATTACGAAATACCGACCATTCTGTCGCAATTAAAAGTGCATCTGCATTATTCAAGGCTTCGTATTGGTTGTTGGCATAATTAATTTTATCACCCATTATTGCTTTTACATTTTTCATGGCTTCAGGGTCAAAAACAGTTACCGTAGCTCCATTTTTCAACAATTCATCTATGATATACAAAGCAGGTGCTTCTCTAATGTCGTCAGTTTCAGGCTTAAATGCCAATCCCCAAAGAGCAAAATGTTTGTTTTTAATATCTGATTTAAAATATTTCAGCACTTTATCTACTAAAATTGTTTTTTGGCGTTCATTTACTTCCATCACCGATTTTAAAATTTTAAAATCGTATTGATGTTCGTCAGCAGCTTTTTCTAAAGCTTGTACATCTTTTGGAAAACAGCTACCTCCGTAACCTATCCCTGGGAAAAGAAAACGTTTTCCTATTCTTTCATCCGAACCAATCCCTTTTCTTACCGCATCCACATCTGCCCCAACAATTTCACATAAATTGGCAATCTCATTCATGAAAGTAATTTTGGTTGCTAAAAATGAATTGGCAGCATATTTTGTTAATTCAGAAGAGCGTTCATCCATGAAATAAATTGGGTTTCCTTGACGAACATAAGGCGCATAAAGTTCAGCCATCAATTTTTTAGCTTTTTCACTTTTTGTACCAATCACTACCCTATCCGGTTTCATAAAATCATCTACAGCTACTCCTTCTCTCAAAAATTCAGGATTTGAAACCACATCAATTTCTACTTTTGTATGCGCATCAAAAACTGCTTTCACTTTGTCGGCAGTACCTACAGGAACTGTTGATTTATTAACAATAACCTTATAATCAGAAACTAAATTAGAAATATCTTTTGCAGCACCTAAAATATAGGATAAATCTGCGGCTCCATCGCCTCCAGGAGGAGTTGGCAAAGCCATAAAAATAATTTGCGCATGATGAACTGCTAAAGCCAAATCTGTGGTAAACACCAATCGACCTTGGGCTATATTTCTATGAAATAAAATATCTAATCCTGGCTCATAAATAGGTACTTCGCCAGCAACCATTTTTGCTACTTTTGCTTCGTTTATATCTACACAAATTACGTCATTACCTGTTTCCGCTAAACAAGTTCCGGTAACTAAACCTACATAACCTGTTCCAATTACTGCAATCTTCATTTATTTTTATTAGTTATTGAATTTAAAATTTTAACTTGCCACGAAGATACAAAATTTACACAGAATGCTTTTTATTTACAGCCTAGGAATTAAAATTTATCAGTTAATTGTTTATTTATTTTCATTTTTCAACCAAAAAGCTAAGTTTTTTATTGATGGAAGAAAAAATATTTTTATCCATATTGCTGAAAAAATTAATCCAAACGAAAAACATATTTGGTTTCACTTTGCTTCCTTAGGTGAGTTTGAACAAGGAAGACCTGTTTTGGAAAAAATAAAAGAAAAACACCCTTCAAAAAAATTTATTATTACGTTTTTTTCTCCTTCAGGTTACGAAATACGAAAAAACTATTCCCTTGCAGAAGGAATATTTTATTTACCATTAGACACTTCTAAAAATGCAGAAAAATTCATTCAGGCGATCAACCCAGAGATTGTAATCTTCACTAAATACGAATTTTGGCATCATTATTTTAAGGTTTTAAACACAAAAAATATCCCTTTGTATATTATTTCTGCAATCTTTAGACCAAACCAAATATTTTTCAAAAAGCATGGTAATTTCCAACGTAACATCCTTAAAAATGTAACTCATTTTTTTGTTCAAAACACTGAAAGTTTGGAATTATTGCAAAAAATAAACTTTAAAAATTGCAGTTTAAGTGGCGATACTCGTTTTGACAGAGTAGCTGAAAATGCCGAAAAACCGAAAATTTTTCCGCTTATAAATTCCTTTTGCAAAAATTCACCCACGCTAATTGCGGGTAGCACTTGGTTGGAAGATGAACAAATTTTAACGACTTTGAGAGCGGAAAATCCAAATTGGAAATTCATCATTGCACCACACGAAATTAACGAAAGTCATCTTCAAAAAATAGAAAATCTATTTCCAAATTCAATTAGATATTCTCTTTTAACAGGTGAAAATATAGATTTCCCTCAAACATTAATAATCGACAACATAGGTATCCTTTCGTCCGTGTATCAATATGGGAAAATAGCCTATATTGGTGGCGGTTTTGGCGCAGGCATACACAATACATTGGAAGCTGCCGCTTTTGGATTACCTATCATTTTCGGACCAAAGTACACTAAATTTCAAGAAGCAAAAGACCTAATTCAAATTGGAGGAGCAAAAAGCATAAACACCTCTCTACAACTTATCGAAGCGTTTAATGCATTTAAAAAGAATGAAAAATCAGGTGAAATAGCCAAAAAATACGTATTTAACAATAAAGGCGCTACAAATTTAATTTTAGACTTCTTAAAACTTTAACGTACCATTTCAGCCAAGGCTTCAATAAACAAAGGATGGTCGTTTAAACTTTCAACCAATTGTACATGCTCACCACCCAATTCTACAAATTCTTCTTGGTATTCAACTGTAATTTCATAGAGTGTTTCTAGGCAATCAGTTACAAAAGCAGGGCTAAAAACCAATAATCTTTTTTTACCCTCAGCCGCTAATTTTTTAAGCACATCGGTGGTATAAGGTTGAACCCAAGGCTCTTTCCCTAAGCGAGATTGAAAACAAACCGTATAATCCCCATCTTTAATTTCCAACTCTTTTGCTAATAAACGAGCGGTATCGTGCCCTTGTGCCGAATAACAAAACTTATTGGTGTCACTAAAAGTTTTACAACAATCTGCTTGTTTTAAACAGTAATTTTTGGTGTGATCGCACTTCAACAATTGTCTTTCTGGCAAACCGTGAAAACTAAATAAAACATGATCATATTTCGATAAATCATATTTACGAGCATTTTCGGCAAAAACTTTTATCATTTTTTCATTATCATGAAATGAATTCACAAAAGAAATCGGCGGAATGGTTTGCCATTTACTTACCAATTCCATCACCAACTGCATCACCGAACCTGTGCTTGCAGAAGCGTATTGAGGAAACATAGGAATCACTTGAATACTATCCACTAAGCCATCTTTAAGCTTATTCAAAGCCGATTCAACGGATGGATTTTGATAGCGCATAGCAAATTCTACTTGATAAGAATCTCCTAATTTTCCTTGTAACAATTGAGTTTGTTTTTGAGTGTAGTACAATAAAGGTGACCCCTCTTTCGTCCAAATTTCTTTATATAATTTTGCGGTTTTAGGACTTCTAAAAGGGACAATTATCCCTTTTACCAACAAAGTTCTGTTGAATTTAGGAATGTCAATTACACGTTCATCCATCAAAAACTGACCTAAATATTTTTTTACATCTGGTACCGATGGGCTATCAGGTGTGCCTAAATTCACTAATAAAATTCCTTTTTTTGACATATTTTTTTTAAAAAAAAATTCAAAGCTGCTAAACTAGCGCTTGATTTAAATTATTTATTTTCTAATTCAGATTTCACCAACTCCATCAACCACATTGGTGTAGATGTGGCACCGCAAATACCCACTTTATCATTGTTTTCAAACCAATCGATTTCTATTTCTTCAACACTAGAAACAAAATAAGTGTTGGGGTTGTATTTTTTACAAACATTATATAAAACCTTACCATTTGAAGATTTTTTACCTGATACAAATACAATTTTATCATAGTTGGCTACAAATTCTTCTAACTCAGAATATCGATTGCTCACCTGACGACAAATGGTGTCATTTGCTCTCAAATCATATCCACGACTTAATAATTCGTCTTTTATTTGATAAAATTTATCTGTGCTTTTGGTAGTTTGACTATATAAAGTGATTTTATTTGGAAGTTGTACGTTATCTAATTCTGCTAAGTCTTGAAAAACAATAGCTTGATTATTTGTTTGTCCATGCAAACCAATCACTTCAGCATGGCCATGCTCGCCCCAAATTAAAATTTGTTCTTTTTCTTCAAAACTATTTTTTATTCTATTCTGTAATTTTAAAACAACAGGGCAAGACGCGTCAATTAAAATCAATTTATTTTTTAAAGCCAATTGATAGGTTGAAGGAGCTTCACCATGCGCTCTGATCAAAATTTTTTCGTTGTGTAGGTTTTGTAAATCATCGTGATTAATAATCCTTAATCCTTTGTTTTTTAGTCGTTCTACTTCTTCATCGTTATGAACAATATCTCCTAAACAATAAAGATAATCCTCATTTTCTAAAATATCTTCCGCCATTTCTATGGCATAAACCACACCGAAACAAAATCCTGATGATTTATCAATCGTAATTTTTAGGTTTTTTTTCATTGTTTTTAACTTAAATATACGCAATCTTCTTCGCCATCAACATCCATTACAACGGTTATGTGTTCTTTTAAAACCGTTGCCATTTGCAAACCCACAAAATCTATCGCAATTGGAAATAATTTATGACTTCTATCTACCAAAACAACTGTTCTTATTTTTTTAACTGGACTATTTAAAAAAACACCTAAACCATAACACATTGTTTTTCCACTACTTAAAACATCATCAACAAGAATAATTGTTTTATTTTCCCAATGTTGTTCTTCTAAATCAACTTTTGCAACCAAATGTGATTCGTCTTTTTCTAAATCTATACGCAACATCGTGATTTTAAAATCTGCAACTGTTTGTAAAACTTCGTTTAAACGTTCTGCAAATTTATATCCCCTATTCCAAATACCTGCCAAAATAATTTCTTTTTCATCTAAATTATCCTCCAAAATTTGATACGCAATGCGGTTAATTTTTTGCTGTATTTGTATTTTATTTAAGATTAAAACCTTATTTGTAGCCATTGATTGTTTATTTAGTTTATCACAAAAGTAAATGAAATTAAGTTAATTTACATCTACCAAATATCGAACATTATTAATGAAAAATTAACAAAATCGCTTTCCTTAACTTTTTTTAGTTTGAGATTTCGTAAGGATAAAAAACAAAGTTAGCACCTTCTGGTACGACAACGAAAATGCACATGAATTTTTGTGGATTTTTGTAATTTTTTACAAAATTTTCTTTTTTATCTGGATGAATAATTCCTTTAGAAATAAATTCTTCTAAAGTTGAAACATGAATAGTCCAACTTGTATTCAACTCGTCTCTATTTAAAATCACCTCGCCTATGCTTATTTCGTGTTGATGAGCGATAAAAATAGGTATTTGAGACAAACCTTCGGCAATAATATCGGTTGAAACTTCCTTGATAGCGTCTGTATAAAGTTTCAAATCTTTTTCTAAACTCAACAACGGACTTGCTTTTGGCGCTTGATTAACATCTTGTCTTTCAGGGTTGTTTCCCATCAATTCTTCTCTATCCATTTTTTAAAACTAATAAAACAACATTTTCAACGTGCTGTGTATGAGGAAACATATCTACGGGTTTGATAGCGCTAACCTCATATTTTTCGGTAAGCAAAGCCAAATCCCTAGCTTGTGTAGCGGCATTGCAACTTACATAAACTATTTTTTCAGCAGCCAAATCTAACAAACAATTCACCACATCAGTGTGCATACCCGCTCTTGGTGGGTCGGTAATTACAACATCCGGTTTACCATGTTTTGCGATAAAATCAACATTCAAAATATCTTTCATATCACCTGCATAAAACAAGGTGTTTTCAATTTCATTTATTTGAGAATTAAATTTAGCATCTTCAATAGCCGAAGGAACATACTCAATACCAACCACTTGCTTCACATCAGCCGCCACAAAATTAGCAATGGTACCTGCACCCGTGTACAAGTCATAAACCAAATCAGTAGCTTTTAAACCTGCAAATTCTTTCGTTATTTTATACAATTCATGTGCTTGTAATGAATTGGTTTGATAAAAAGATTTTACACCAATTTTAAACTTTAAATTAGATTTTCCATCCCTTGGCATTTCCTCAAAAATATAATCTCTTCCGGCAAAACAAATCACTTCTTGATCAAAAATTGTATCGTTCTTTTTTTGATTTACGATATACAACAAAGAAGTAATTTGCTTAAAATTATCTTTGATAAACTGCATCAAGCCAGTAATTTCAGTATCATTTGGATAGGCAAAAACAACACAAACCATTAATTCGCCAGTACTTGAAGTTCTGATAATTAAGTTTCTTAATGCGCCCTCATGATTACGCAAATCGTAGAAAGAAATTTTATTCTCGATAGCATATTTTTTAATCGCATTTCTGATTTCGTTGCTTGGATCAGCTTGAAGATAACAATGGTCAATATCTAAAATTTTATCGAAACGAAGAGGTACGTGAAAACCCAAAGCATTCATTTCTCTATCGGCGGTTTCACCCTCCATATCCACCTTATCCAACCATCTTTTGTTAGAAAAAGTATATTCTAATTTATTCCTATAATATTGATTTTCAGAAGCACCTAATATTTTTTGACTACCTGAAACATCAATTTTACCCAATCTTTGTAAAGCAGCCTCTACATTTTTTTGTTTAAATTGTAATTGCGCTACATAATCCATGTGTTGCCATTTACAGCCTCCACAAACACCAAAATGCGGACAAAAAGGTTCAACTCTATATTTTGAGGCTTGGTGCAATTGGGTAATTACAGCCTCTGCAAGATTTTTTTTCTTTTTTACTAGCCTAACATCTACCACATCTCCAGGTATGGCTTTTTCAACAAAAATAACCAAATCATCGGCTTTACCTATTCCTCTACCCTCTTCAGCTATATCAATGATTTCTAAATTAGTGATATAAATAGGTTCGTTGTTTTTTCTTTTTCTACTCATTTTGCCAAAGATACGGCGAAATGAAGAAAATACAAGTACTTAAATCAAAAATCTAACGCATAAAAAATGCCTTATGTTTAACGAAAAACATAAGGCATCATTCTGAAAAAAAACTTATTATCTTTTTTTGATATCTGTGTAATTTCTATCTGTATGACCTGTATATACTTGACGTGGGCGACCGATAGGTTCTTTATTTTCATGCATTTCTTTCCATTGTGCAATCCATCCTGGTAATCTTCCTAAAGCAAATAAAACCGTAAACATATTGGTTGGGAAACCTAAAGCTCTGTAAATAATTCCTGAATAAAAATCTACGTTTGGATACAATTTACGCTCTACAAAATAAGGATCGCTCAATGCAGCCGCTTCTAATTTTTTAGCAATATCCAAAACTGGGTCGTTTACACCTAGCTTTTCTAAAACATCATCACAAGCTTTTTTAATGATTTTGGCTCTTGGATCAAAGTTTTTATATACTCTATGTCCAAAACCCATCATTCTAAAAGGATCGTTTTTATCTTTTGCTTTGTTAATCCATTTTTCAGTATCTCCTCCATCGGCTTTAATCAACTCCAACATTTCTATAACAGCCTGATTTGCACCACCATGTAATGGACCCCACAATGCAGATATCCCTGCCGAAACTGAGGCAAACAAATTACAATCTGATGATCCTACCATACGAACCGTTGATGCAGAACAATTTTGTTCGTGATCGGCATGAAGAATTAACAAAGTGTTCATTGCTTTAATAACAACGGGGTCAATCACTACCTCTTCAGTACGCTGACCAAAAGTCATATTCATAAAATTAGTTACATAATCGTACTGATTTTTCGGGTAAATAAGTGGATGACCTAATGATTTTTTATAAATCCAAGAAACGATAGTAGGCATTTTTGCTAATAATTTAATTAGCGTCAAATTCTTTTCTTCAGGACTTTGATTTACTTCTAAAGATTCTGGATAAAAAGCAGAAAGAGAACAAATTAAAGCCGACAACTGACCCATTGGGTGAGATTTTGACGGATAGCCATCAAAAAACTTTTTCATATCCTCGTGAATCAAGGTATGTCTGCTAATTTCATTTTGAAAAGCTGTCAATTCTGTTTCAGTAGGTAAATTACCGTAAATCAACAAATAAGATACTTCTAAAAAGTTTGATTTTTCAGCCAATTCTTCGATTGCATAACCACGATACTTTAAAATCCCCTCTTCTCCGTCTAAAAAAGTAATCGCACTTTTGGTTGAACCTGTGTTTTTATATCCAAAATCAATTGTGATATAACCTGTTAAATCTCTTAGTTTCGAGATATCAATCGCTCCCTCGTTTTCTGTCCCTACAATTGTTGGAAATTCATGAGTCTTTCCATTAAGTTTAATTTCTGCAATATTTGACATAATAGTTCCGTTTTTTAAGTGAAACAAATGTAACAATATGTAGTAATAATCAATATAAAAAATTTATTTATTACGATTAAATGGCAAAATATTATTTAGGTGCGCTTACACTAAAGATATAATTTGGTTTGAGGACCTTGATTAAAAAGCAAATCGATGATACTTAAATTAGGCATAAAACCATTGCGATCATCAAAAACTTGGAAATAGTTTTTTTGTTGCGGATTAATACTATTTTTTGAACTCAAAATTGTACGATAATCCTGCTTACTATCTACATTTTTTTGATAATCGATCGTAAAGTCAATTTTAGCATCTACTTTGATTTGCTTTAGCAACCAATTTAAAAGTTCAAGATTAAAATCGAATAAAAAATCATATTTTTTATGGTAGAAATCTTTCAATTCATCTTCATAATACTCGAAGTAAGCAGAACTTCGGTAGCAAGTTTGCATACTCAACCAATGTAAACGTTGCCATTTCAAATCATCACTAATCCTCACATCTTTAATTAAAGTATGAACCTTTGCGCCTTTTACAACAGGAATAAACAAATCTAATTTTCCATTTGGAGAAGCTATAGAAGCCCTATTTCTATATGTCTGTTTCACAAAATGTTCTTCTTTTTCAATCAAAAAACTGTAGTCGTGTAATTTTAGTTTCGTAAAATAATTTACCGGAGGTAGATAAAATAAAGGAAAAATAGCTGAACTTTGCATTGGATAATTTACTTTTGTAATCTTTTAAAAATGCCAAATTAATGATAAAAAAAGGTTTTTCATACATAGGAATATTTTTTCTTCAACTTTTATCTTTACTTCCTCTGTGGTTTTTACTGTTTATTGCCCGTTTATTTTATTATCCGGTGTATTATTTGATAGGTTACAGAAAAAAAGTAGTACGAGAAAATTTAACAAAATCTTTTCCTGAAAAAAGTGAAAATGAAATTATTGATATTGAAAAAAAATTCTTCAAATACTTTTTAGATTTGATTTTTGAAACCATCAAACTAGCTTCTTTATCTAAAAGTGAACTTCAAAAAAGAGTTACATTTACCGACACTTCACTGATTGACTCTTACCTTGCAAATGGACAAAGTATATTATTAGCTGCCTCCCATTATTGCAATTGGGAATATTTTACAATCGCTACTGGGCTACGATTAAAAGCCGAAAACTACCCAATTTACAAACCTTTGAACAACCCAGTTTTTGGAAATTGGCTACACAAAGCCCGTACTAAGTTTGGTAATCATTTTATTGAAATGAAACAAACTTATCGCAGCATGGCAAATACCGCAAATGAGGTTTCGGTTTATTATTTTGGTAGCGACCAAACTCCAGTCAAACATGATATCCAATATTCTACTCATTTTTTAAATCAATCTACGCCTGCTTTTTTGGGTTTAGAGCGGATTTCTGTAAAAACCAATCGACCAATATTTTATATCGATGTAAGATTCGTAAAAAGAGGGTATTATCAAATTAGCCTCGTGCCTCTTTTTTTAAATCCAAAGGAAACAAAGGAATATCAAATTACAGATGAATATTTTGCTTTTTTAGAAAACATCATCAAAGAAAGACCCGAATTTTGGCTTTGGAGCCATAAAAGATGGAAATACGCACAGCCAACAAATCAACAATGAGCCCTAGTGTAGCAATTGTTATTTTAAATTGGAATGGAAAAAAATGGCTGGAAAAATTCCTTCCAAGCGTAGTTAAATCCGTTTATCCTAATTTACAAATTGTAGTTGGAGACAATTGCTCTAACGATAATTCTGTGGATTTTGTTCAGACCAATTATCCACAAATTAAAATCATTAAAAACCAACAAAACTTAGGTTTTGCGGGCGGTTACAACTCTATTTTAAAAAATGTTGATGCCGATTATTATATTCTTCTCAATTCGGATGTAGAAGTAACCGAAAATTGGATTCAACCGCTTATTGATTTGATGGAAAGCGACGAAAAAATTGCGGTTGCACAACCCAAAATAAAATCACAAATAGAAAAAAACAAATTTGAATACGCAGGCGCCGCTGGTGGATATTTAGATACTTTTGGATTTCCTTTTTGTAAAGGAAGAATTTTTCATACCGTAGAAAATGACACACATCAATACAATCAAATAGATGAAATATTTTGGGCTAGTGGTGCGGGATTTTTCATCAAAAGCAAATATTGGCACCTTGTGGATGGTTTAGATAAAGATTTATTCGCCCACATGGAAGAAATTGATCTTTGCTGGCGCTTAAAAAACCTAGGTTTTAAAATTATGTATTGCCCCGATGCTGAAATTTACCATGTAGGTGGCGGCACATTAAATACTGAAAATGCTTTTAAAACTTATTTAAACTTTAGGAATAACCTTATTATTATGCAAAAAAACCTAGCTAAAAATGAGGCTTATCTGAAAATTTTTATACGCATGTGGCTCGATTTACTCGCTTGGTTTATGTTTATTGCTAAAGGGAAATTTAAATTTGCTTGGGCAATAAATAAGGCACACACTTATTTTGTGTTAAACCTTTTTGAAACCGCAAAAAAAAGAAAAGCTACTCAAATTGATTTCAAAAAACACACGGGAATTTACAATTCAAGCATTGTTTGGGCGTATTTTGTAAAAAAAATGCACTATTTCAATAAACTTTCTATCGCTAAGCGATAGCCATCTAAACCAAATCCCGTTAACACCCCTTTGCAATTTTTACCCGTTAAAGAAACGTGTCTATATTCTTCTCTGCTGTAAATATTCGAAACATGAACCTCTACTACATTTGTTTGAATACTTGCAATTGCATCCGCTAAAGCGACAGAGGTATGCGTATAACCACCTGCATTCAAAACTATTAAATCATATTCAAAACCCACTTCGTGTAGTTTATTAATCAATTCTCCTTCTACATTACTTTGAAAATAATCAATGGTAAAATCTGTAAACCTACTTTTTAAAGTCACTAAATAGTCTTCAAAGCTCATATTTCCATAAACTGATGGTTCTCTTAAACCCAAAAGGTTTAAATTAGGTCCATTTATAATCTGTATTTTCGTCATCTTGTTGAAAAAAAATTAATTTTTAGATACACAATGTTACGTACTTTGCGCAACTATTTGAAATAATTTTGGATATTCAATCACATATAAAAGGATTTAAAGCTTTTTTGAAGTTAGAACGTTCGCTTTCTAAGCATACGATTGAAGCCTATTTAAATGACATTTTAAAACTCGAACAATATTTTTTATCCGTCGAAAAAAACCTTCTTATTAGTGAAATTAGCAGTTCAGATCTTAAAGAATTTATCAATTGGCTAAATAAATTAGGTATGCTGGCAAGCTCTCAAGCTAGAATTATTTCTGGAATTAAAACGTTTTTTAATTATTTAATTCTTGAAAATTACCTCAAAAACAACCCTTCACAATATATTGAACCGCCAAAATTAAGTCGAAAACTACCCGAGGTTCTAAATATAAATGAGATAAATGAATTAATTGCTGCCATCGATTTAAGTAAAAAAGACGGCATGCGAAGCAAAGCTATTATAGAAACCTTATACGGTTGTGGATTAAGAGTGAGCGAGTTAATCAATATTAAAATTTCAGATATTCATACCGAAGCTGAATTTATAAAAGTAACAGGAAAAGGTGATAAAGAGCGCATTGTTCCAATTGGAAGTGTTGCTTTAAAGTTTATAAAAATATATCTTAATGAAAATAGAATACATTTGAAAATAAAAAAAGGAAATGAAGACATTGTTTTTTTAAACAACAATGGTGGTCAATTGTCTCGCATATCTATTTTTAAATTAGTGAAAGATTTGGCTTTGAAAATTGGATTAAAAAAAAGCATCAGTCCGCACACATTTCGGCATTCGTTTGCTACACATTTAATTGAAGGTGGTGCAGATTTACGTGCGATTCAAGACATGTTAGGTCACGCAAGTATCACTACAACAGAAATTTACACACATTTAGACCAAGACTATCTCAGAAGTGTAATTATACAATATCATCCAAGAAATTAACGCTACATATATTTTTGTTGCAATTTTTTTGGCAGTTTAGCAATCACTAAATTTCGAGAAGTTGAAATTCTTTTTTTTAAATCACTGGGAGATAATACATTAAGATTAGCTACCGAAACCCATTGCCTTTTGGCAAAGTGTGGCGCTTGCTCCACGCCCTCAATTTCAGTTAATTCCTCAAATTCTTCCATGCTACATTTGGTCGAAAAACGATGTTCATTTTCCACATCTATAATTACAAATATTTTATTTTCAACCATAAAGCACAAATATCCCCACTTCATTTCTTCCGAAACACCCTCAAATTGCAAACAAAAACTTCTAAATTCTTCTAAGTTCATAAAAAATCAAATTAATAACAAACCAAACTTACACAAACACAGCAACTTCAAAAAATAAAACATTGAAAAATAATTTTTTTTACTAAAATAATATTTCTACATTTGCATCGCCCTAAATAGGGTAAAAAGGAGATAAATTAATTAATGGCAAAAAAACAAGCAGCAGAAAAAGAATTAGAGGCTACTAAAGCCGAATTGCAGGGCTTAGACACACGTCTAACCGAAAACGAAGTTATTGAATCAGAAGCTGATTCAGTTTCAATCGAAACGATTAAAAAATCATTAGCAACACCAGATCAAGATTTTGATTGGGATGCAGATGATAAAGTATTTGGTAACTACAATGAATCAGATCGTAAAAAATTTGAAGAAATGTACACTGGTACTTTTAATCAAATCACTCAAGGTGAAATCATTAGCGGTATTGTTGTATCTATCAACAACAAAGATGTAGTATTAAACGTTGGTTTTAAATCAGATGGTTTAGTATCTACTTCAGAATTCCGTGATACACCTAATTTGAAAATTGGCGATAGCGTTGAAGTGTATGTAGAAGCACCAGAAGATGCAAATGGTCAATTAATTTTATCTCGTAAAAGAGCAAAAACTCAAAAATCATGGGATACAATTAACGAAGCACTTGATAATGATACTATTATCAACGGTTTAATTAAAAGCCGTACAAAAGGTGGTTTAATTGTTGACATCATGGGTATTGAAGCTTTCTTGCCAGGTTCACAAATCGATATCAAACCAATCCGTGATTACGATGTTTACGTTGGTAAAACAATGGAATTTAAGGTTGTAAAAATCAACCACGAATTTAAAAACGTAGTAGTTTCTCATAAAATATTAATTGAAGACGACTTAGAAAGTCAAAAAGCAGAAATCGTTTCTAAACTTGAAAAAGGTCAAGTATTAGAAGGAACTGTTAAAAACATTACTGATTTCGGTGTATTTATCGATTTAGGTGGTGTTGACGGATTATTACACATTACAGATATTTCTTGGGGCCGCATAGAGCATCCAAAAGAAGTATTGAGCTTGGATAGCAAAATCAACGTTGTAGTTTTAGATTTTGATGACGAGAAAAAACGTATCGCTTTAGGTTTAAAACAATTAACTCCTCACCCATGGGAAAACTTAGATGCTAACATCGTTGTTGGTAGCAAAGTAAAAGGTAAAATTGTAACTGTAGCTGATTACGGTGCTTTCTTAGAATTAATTCCAGGTGTTGAAGGTTTAATTCACGTTTCTGAGATGTCTTGGTCACAAAACTTACGTAGCCCACAAGAGTTACTAAAAGTAAATGATGAGATTGAAGCTGAAGTATTAACTTTGGATAGAGATGAGCGCAAAATGAGTTTAGGTGTTAAACAATTAACCTTAGACCCATGGCAAAATGTTGCCGATAGATACCAAATCGGTAGCAAACACAAAGCTGTAGTTAAAAACATGACTAACTTTGGTGTGTTTGTTGAAATCGAAGAAGGAATTGACGGATTAATCCACATTTCTGATTTATCTTGGTCTAAAAAAGTAAACCATCCAAATGAATTTACCAAAGTAGGTGAAACTTTAGATGTAGTTGTTTTAGAATTAGATGTTGAAAACCGCAAATTAAGCTTAGGTCACAAACAATTAGAAGAAAATCCTTGGGATACATTTGAAACCATTTTCACAATGGAATCAATTCACCAAGGAACAGTAGTTAAAGTTGCGGATAAAGGTGCTGTTATAGCTTTACCTTATGGTGTAGAAGGTTTCGTACCTACTAAACACATGGCTAAAGAAGACGGAACTACTTTAAAAGCAGAAGAAGTTGCTGATTTCAGAATCATTGAATTTAGCAAAGATGCTAAACGTATTGTGGTTTCTCATGCTCGTATTTGGGAAGAAGTGAAAGCCGAAGCTGTTGCTGAGGAAAGAGCTACTAAGAAAAAAGAAGCAAAAGCTAGCAGCAATGCAGTTAAAAAAGTTAAAGATTCAGTAGAAAAATCTACTTTAGGTGATTTAGATGTTTTAGCTCAATTAAAAGAGCAAATGGACAGTAAAGAATCAAAAAAATAATCGATTTCTTTAGATAAAAAAGCGTTCTGAAATATTTCAGAACGCTTTTTTTATGCTTATTAAAAAATTAATTTTGTGTTAATTGACGAAAAATACTTTCTAAATCCATATTTGGATAATTTGATTTTAAGCCTGTAATGCTATCATTAGCAACTAAATTTCCTTTATTGATAATCAAAATATCATCACACAAGGTCTCTACTTCTTGCATAATATGGGTAGATAAAATCACCGTTTTATCTTTTCCCAAATTTTTTATTAAAGTTCTAATGTCACTCAGTTGATTTGGATCTAAACCCGAAGTTGGTTCATCTAAAATCAAAACTTTAGGTTGATGAATAATGGCTTGTGCCAAGCCTACACGCTGTTTGTAGCCTTTCGATAAATCAATAATTTTTTTATGCTGCTCAAGCCCCAATCCTACTTGCTCAATTACTTCCTTCACTTTTTGATTTACATTTTCAAGCTGATAAGTATTGGCTACAAAGGTTAAAAACTCTTTCACATACATATCTACATACAATGGTGTATTTTCGGGAAGATACCCAATGTATTTTTTAACCTCTAAACTTGTGCTTGGCAAACCACAAACTTCCACAATGCCCGATGTAGCTTTCAGATAACCTGTTAATATTTTCATGGTGGTAGATTTCCCTGCGCCATTTGGCCCTAAAAAACCCAATATCCTACCCGACTGTGCATTAAAACTGATTTCGTTTACAGCCTTTTGTTCACCATAAATTTTCAGTAATTTTTCGACCCTTATACTCATATTCAAAAGTAATAAAAACTTACCTAAACCAAATATTAAGACCGTAAAAATTCGTGCTTTTAGCTTTGCTGCTTTTTGTTATATTTGTAACATTATGGCAAAAACAAACGACGAACAATTTAAAAATGTAATTTCTCATGCTAAAGAGTATGGTTTTGTATTTCAAAGCAGTGAAATTTATGACGGACTAAGTGCTGTTTATGACTATGGCCAACTGGGTTCAGAGCTAAAAAACAATATCAAAGCCTATTGGTGGAAAGCCATGGTACAAATGCATGAAAATATAGTAGGCATTGATTCTGCAATTTTTATGCACCCAAAAGTTTGGAAGGCAAGCGGTCATGTGGACGGTTTTAATGACCCCATGATAGATAACAAAGATTCAAAAAAACGTTACCGTGCCGATCAATTGTTAGAAGATAAAATCACCAAATACGAAAAAGAAGGTAAAACCGACAAAGCAGCAAAATTGCAAAGCGATATGGATGCGGCATTGACAGGTGAAAACCTATCTGAATTAAAAAATTTAATTGAAGAACACGGCATAGCTTGCCCAATTAGTGGTACAAAAAATTGGACTGATGTACGACAATTCAACCTCATGTTTAGCACCCAATTTGGTGCGATGGCAGAAGGAAGTGATGAAGTATATTTACGCCCAGAAACCGCACAAGGCATTTTTGTAAACTTTTTAAATGTTCAAAAATCAGGGAGAATGAAAATACCATTTGGCATTGCTCAAATAGGTAAAGCATTTAGAAATGAGGTTATTGCTCGTCAGTTTATCATGCGTATGCGTGAGTTTGAGCAAATGGAAATGCAATTTTTTGTTCGCCCTGGCGAAGATAAAAAATGGTTTGATTATTGGAAAATTGCTCGTTTAAAATGGCACCAAGCTTTGGGAACGCCTGAGAATAAATACCGTTTTCACGACCATGTAAAACTTGCACACTATGCAAATGCGGCAACGGACATAGAATTTGAATTCCCATTTGGATTTAAAGAAGTAGAGGGTATTCATAGCCGTACCGATTTTGACTTAAAACAACACGAACAGTTTTCGGGCAAAAAAATGCAGTACTTCGACAATGATTTGAACGAAGAAGGAAAACCATTTGGAAATTACGTTCCTTACGTGATTGAAACCTCGATAGGTTTAGATAGAATGTTTTTATTAACCTTAATCAATGCCTTTGAAGAGCAAGATTTAAGCACTGAAGAAAAGCAAGATAGCAGAACTTTGTTGCGCCTACATCCTGCTTTAGCGCCTATCAAAGTAGCCATTTTCCCATTAACCAAAAAAGATGGTTTACCAGAAAAAGCAAAAGAAATAATGGACACTTTGAAATTTGATTTCAATTGTATGTATGAAGAAAAAGATGCAATTGGCAAGCGTTATCGCCGTCAGGATGCGATTGGAACACCTTTCTGCGTCACTGTCGATCATCAGTCTTTAGAAGATAATACCGTTACCATTCGTCACCGCGATAGTATGGAACAAGAACGTGTGGCAATTGCTGATTTAGAAAAAATAATTGCAAACAAAGTAAGTTGGAAAAACTTACTAGCTTAATTTACAAACATTTAATTTAACCCGAAGTAAAAAATATACTTCGGGTTATCGTAAAACTAAAAATAGCGAATGCGGAAAATTATTTTAAGTATAATCGATTTTTTTTACCCACCATTTTCTAAATTCATTTCAATACATAACTTTCGCTACCTGTGTACCGGAGGAAGTACTTTGGTGGTCGGTATTTTAATGTTTTTTATCGCTTATAATTTTATTTTACATCAGCAAGATGTTTTATTACCCTTTAATAAAACATTAAATTCTGTTACCGCAGCTTTTATTATCGAAACATCAATAACCATCCCTTATGGTTTTTTGATGAACAAATACATCATATTTTCTCAATCCGAACTTAAAGGCCGAAAACAATTATTTAGGTATATTTTACTTGTGCTGATCAGCATGGCAATGAACTATGTTTTATTGCGAATATTTACCCGTTTTTTAGGTATTTACCCTACAGTTTCAAAAGCAATAATTTCTGTTGGCATGGCTGCTTTTAGTTACTTTTATCAACATTACGTCACTTTTGAAGTAAAAAAAATAAAATAGCTTTGTATTTTTTCTTTTTCAATACTTTACATTTGTATCTTGTGAAAAACCTATAGATATGACTACTTTTAATGACTTCAACAACCCACAGGTAGCTAAATTACCTAATCATTTAAGGCAATTTATTGTAGATCAAGACTACAATAAATACACTCCAATCGACCAAGCCGTTTGGAGATATGTGATGCGTCAAAATTATAGTTATTTAAAAACAGTAGCGTATTATCCTTATATTAAAGGTTTAACTCAAGCAGGATTAACAATAGAAAACATTCCTGACTTACAAACGATGAACGATAATTTGGGGAAAATTGGTTGGGGAGCCGTTACAGTAGATGGTTTTATTCCTCCATCTGCTTTTATGGAATATCAAGCCTACCGAGTGTTGGTTGTGGCTGCCGACATCCGTCAAATTAATCATATTGAATACACCCCAGCTCCGGATATTATTCACGAAAGTGCGGGTCACGCTCCCATCATTGCCGATACGGATTACAACAATTACCTGAGTTATTTTGGTGAAATTGGCGCTAAAGCGATGTTTTCGAGCAAAGATTTTGAACTTTACGAGGCGATAAGAAATTTATCTATCCTAAAAGAAGCAATTGGCATTTCCGATGAGGAAATTACAAAAGCAGAACAAAAGTTAAAAATGATAGCTGAAAATATGGGTGCACCATCTGAAATGGCTTTATTAACCCGTTTACATTGGTGGACAGTGGAATACGGATTGATTGGCACCTTAGAAGACCCTAAAATTTATGGCGCAGGATTACTTTCTTCCATCGGCGAAAGTTCTACCTGTATGAAAGCGGATGTAAAAAAAATTGAATACACCATTGATGCAGTAAATTACCCTTTTGATATTACCAAACAACAACCACAATTGTTTGTTACACCTACTTTTCAAAACTTAATTGATGTATTGGAACAATATGCTGATACAATGGCATTTAGAAAAGGTGGTGCCGAGAGTATTCAAAAAGCCATTGAATGCAAAAACCCTGCAACTGCAGTATATAGCTCTGGTTTACAGGTTACAGGTATTTTTACAGAGATGAAAACAAATGGAAAAGTAGCTTTTATCAAAACTACAGGACCATCTGCCTTGGCCTACAACCATAAACAAATTGAAAACCATGGAAAAGAATACCACAAAGATGGATTTTCGTCGCCTGTTGGTCGATTAAAAAACAATTTCAAAGCCATCGAAGATTTTACATCCGAGGAGTTGAAAGAAAACGGAATTACTTTAGGAAATGTTACCAAACTAGTATTCGATAGCGGAATTACAGTAGAAGGCTTAGTTAAAGAAATCAAACAAATGCATTCGAAAATTATACTCATCTCTTTTGAAAATTGCACTGTAAAAGATGAAGATGGCGCAATTTTATTTCAACCTGAATGGGGAATGTATGACATGGCAGTAGGCGAAATTATTGTATCCGTTTTTAATGGCGCAGCCGACAAAGATGCTTATGAAGAGACCACCCATGTAAGCGATTTAAACACCCATAAAACAGACTACGATGCTGAAACAAAAGCCTTACATGAACTGTATAAAAAAGTAAGAACAATAAGAGAAACTACCAAAAACACGGCAGATTTAACCGTTATTTACAATCAATTAAAGAACGACTACCCACAAGATTGGCTTTGTGCATTAGAAATATTAGAAATTGTGCAAAATAAAGATGAGCAGTTGGCACAAGAAATTGAAAATCAATTGATAAAAAAAGCAGATACTGAAATTGAACACCAAAAATTAATCAACGACGGCTTGCAAATTATCAGAAATAATAGCGTTTTAGTTTAAAATATCATATAAAATGAATATCATCATTACAGGCGCTAGCAGTGGCGTAGGATTTGAAAGTGCACTTGAGTTTTCGTTGAACCCAAAAAACAAAGTAATTTGTATCGCTCGAAATGCAGATAAACTTAGAAAATTACACGAAATAGCCCATCAAATTACACCAGATTGCAATTTAATACCTGTTCAATTTGACATTGTGAATGACGATTATCAAATTTTACAAAATTTCCTACATCAACAAGTAGATAAGATTGATATTTTAATTAACAATGCAGGAAGTTTGATTAACAAGCCATTTTTAGAAACTACTGAAACTGACTTAGGAGAAATGCTAGAGAGCAACCTCATTGGGCATTTTAGAATGATAAAAGGCGTGCTACCTTTTTTGGGTAGCGGTGCCCATATTGTAAATATTGGCAGCATGGGTGGTTTTCAAGGCAGTGTAAAGTTTGTGGGGTTAAGCGCCTACTCTACCAGCAAAGCCGCCTTACATACCCTAACCGAATGCTTGGCTTTAGAACTAGCCGACCAGCAAATTAAAGTAAATTGCTTGGCTTTAGGCTCGGTACAAACCGAAATGTTGGAACAAGCATTTCCTGATTATCAAAGCCCTGTAATGGCGTTTGAGATGGGAAAATACATCGCAGATTTTGCCTTAACGGGACATAAATTTTTTAATGGAAAGATAATACCTGTGGCGGTAACTACTCCATAATTAATTTTTAATAAAATAAATTCTGTAACATAAATTGTATTACTGACTTAACATAACATTTTTTGTTTTAAAATATATTGACTGTAATTAGCAAATATTATGTAGTTTTGTCGCCACAATGAGAAACAGAGTTATAGCCTTTTTTTTGATATTCGGAATACTTTCTGTCAATATGACGGAAGTAATGGAATATGTAGGCTATAAAATCAATCAAAAATACATTGTCGAAAAATTTTGTGTCAATAAAGCCAAACCACAACTGCGTTGTGAGGGTAAATGTTACCTAGCTAACAAGATAAAAAAGGCAATAGAAAAGGAGCAAAAACAGCAGGAAGAATCTTTAAAAAGCCAATTGCAAATTATTGTTCCGAACACTAATTTTTCATTCAATTTTTATTCTTTAGAAGAAATTTACAAACCTGTTCCTATTTGTATAGGTTCAGCTCAAACTTCAAAATTCGGTATTTTTCATCCGCCAAAAGCAAATTGTTAATTTCTTATTTATTCTCGTAGCTAGACTACAAAACAAACAATTAACTATTAATTTTATGGTTTACATTCCTTATTAAAACAAGGAAAATGTAGGCTATGTTAGCTTTTTTTTAAAAAAAAATGAAAAATACACTTTCAATATTTGCTTTAAGCATTTTAATTACCTTAAGTGCTTGTAAAAAAAATGAAACACCATCTCTAAATACAAATGTTCAAAATCAGACAACGCCAATTACCACTACCCCTGTCACTCCAACAATTATTGAGACAGAAGGCAAAGCAAATATAACTTTCGATGCGAGGTTTGGGGCTGATGATTTTGCAATCAACAAAGACTTTGTTTTGAATAGCAAAACTTTCAATTTCAAAAAATTTAGATATTGGGTAAGCAATCTTGTACTTATCAATGAAAAAGGAGAAGAATACAAAGTGCCAAACGCTTATTACTTGATAGAAGAAAACGATGTAATTGATCTTACTGGTGTAATAACCGATGTACCGACAACGATTTATCCAGCGAATAAAAGAGAAGATATTACCCTAAACAATATCCCTGTTGGAAATTACAAAAGCATCAAATTTTCTATCGGCGTAGAAAAAAAATACAATGACAATTTGACGTTACAAGCAGGCGAACTGAATCAAGTAAATGGGATGGTAAATGTAAGTTGGATGTGGTTGACGAGCTATATTTTCACTTCTACTACTGGCAAAGTAACGGAGGGTGGAACGACAAAAGACATCGCAATAGAAACTGGTTTGAATGACAATTATAAAACAATATCATTAGATTTTGCTGCTCCTGTACGAATTAGCTCCCTCAAAAATACATCTATAATTTTGAATGCTGACGTGGCTAAAAGTATAGAAGGCTTAGATATAATCTCGAACCCAAGCGTAGGAGGAAGTACGGCTGCATTGATGACCATTGTTGCTAATAATTATGCTACAAAAGTTTTTTCTGTAAAGTCAGCACAATAAGACGATGTCAGTTAGTTCATTCGTAGAAAAACGAGTAGCTATCCTTATTTTTTCATCAATTATTGGTGTATTTTTTTCTTGTAAAAAAGAAAAAAATACACCAATTGATAAAATTTCACTACGTAATGTTGTATTAGAAGTTCCTTCTAATTTACCAAAATTAGAAGACGATACAGACAATCCATTAACAAAGGAAGGAATAGCTTTAGGTAGATTATTGTTTTACGATACTCGCCTTTCGGGAAACAATAAACTTTCTTGTAGTTCTTGCCACAAACAAGAACTTGCTTTTGGCGATGGTGTTGCACAGAGTAACATAGGCGTTTCTGGCAAAAAACTAATTCGTCACTCGCCTTCATTAATCAATTTGGCGTGGGCAAAAAACGGTCTATTTTGGGACGGCGGAGCTACGAATTTAGAATCTCAAGCTTTTGGTCCATTAACCAATTTGGACGAAATGGGGCAAGATTTAATTGTGTTAGAAAACGAATTAAAGCAAGTTCCTAGTTATGTAAAAGCGTTTAAGAATGTTTTTGACAGTGAAATAAAGTCTATTCACATTGCAAAAGCTTTAGCACAATTTCAAAGAGCATTGATTTCTGGAAATTCAAAATACGATCAATACAAACGCAATGAAGCAAATGCAGTTTTAAATTCTGAGGAATTATTAGGAATGAAACTTGTGGAATCAAAGTGTAAAAACTGCCACGCTGGAGAATTATTTACCGATTTCAATTATCACAACAATGGTATTGACAGTGACTTCAGTAATAAAAATTTTGAAGGCCTTTTTTTAGGAAGATTTAGAGTAAGTTTTAATCCGCTAGACCTTGGTAAATTTAAAACCCCTACGCTACGAAATGTGATGCTTACTGCTCCCTTTAT
>JAIEMU010000192.1 GCA_019751895.1 Sphingobacteriaceae bacterium
TAAAATAAAAGACAACATTAGACAGAATTACAGATGTTAAAATCCGTATCGAATCTTGAGCGCTTGTGTAACGGATGATTCCTGAATAGGTTTTGGTAATTAGAAATACAACCACATTTACAAAAAAGAAAATTAATGAACTGGTAAGAATTTTCGTATAAATGTGCGGAGTAACCGTAGCAACATCCAATTTAAAGTATAAAAAGTAGGCTACATAAAGCGAAAATGCACTGATAACTAAATCAATACAAAAGATAATCCAACGAGGTACTATTTCTATTTTTGAAAACACAGCATTAAATTTAATTGAGCACAAAGTTAATAAATTGTGTTCAATATAATTATTTTATTACTAGCTAGTGAGGCTGAAAGCGTTTTATTTTTTTCTCCACAAAAAAACGAATCGCGAAATAGAGGGCAGACAAAATTAAAAGGAAGCCAATGAATACAGATATAGTCATCAAATTGCGACTAAAAAGATATAACACTAAAATATTCACCAATGCTTGAATGGAAGCATAAGTAATGGAAACTGAAAGATGTGAAAATCCCATTTCATTGGCTAAATACTGATAGAGGTGCTTACGATGTGGTTCAAAAATATTGTCTTTTTTAAGCAACCTAATAAAAATAGTAACCACCGAATCGATGCCATAAACCGCAAATAAAAGCACATAAGATATATCATTTGTATGCTTAATTAATTTCAACATAAGGTAGCCCAACAATAAAGCCATACAAATACTCCCTACATCCCCCGCAAATACAATTGGATTTTTTCGTAGATTGAAAAACGAGAAAACCAAACAAGATAAACCTATAATGATTAAGAAACTTTGGTCGTCTTTTAAGGGCTCGAGGAATAAAAATGTAACGATACTGACCAAAGCATATAGCACTAGAATACCATTTATGCCATCCATAAAATTAAAGGCATTAACCCAGCCCGTCATCACAATGACAACTATAATGGGTATATACCAATTATAAATATTGAAATTTAGATTATAAAAAACCAACGAAACTGCAAATAAATGTATGATAAAGCGAATTTTTTGACTAACGGGACGTATGTCGTCAATAAAACTGACTAAACTCACCATCAAAAGGGATAAGAAAAGACTAATCCGAACATCGCCCATCAAAAAACTTATAATCACCGTTATTGGGAAAATTATACCTCCTCCTCTCACCGTAACTCGGCTATGCGAAGACCTTGCATTTGGCTGATCCACAATGTTATATATACTAGCCACTTTTAGATACAAAAGCTCTAGCAACATCAAGACACCAAAAATTAAACTATACTTAACAAATATCAATTGAATGAATTTAAAGTTTTCAACAAGCCTTCTTTTGCACCAAGAGGCATATTTTTATGCAAAGCTAATTTTATTTTTTGATTATTCACCTCATAATTTTCAGTAAGTTTAGCCAATCTTTCTGAATTTAAAGGAAGTTTTAAAAAATCACCTATTTTTACAAGCGCCTTAACGACTGAAATAGGAACCTTCCAAATGTAAATTTTTCGTCCTAAACTACTCCCTATCAATTTAATCAAATCGTTGGTTGAAATGCTTTCATCATCAGCGACATTATAAACCCCAGAGGCTATATGCTCGTTTTGTAAGAGTTCATTAATTACAAAAAATAAATTTTCGACACTCAAAAAAGATCTTTTATTTTCAAAAGCACCCAAGGGCCAAGGAATACCTTTGGTAATCACTTTATACAATAAATTCAAATTCCCTTTATTCCCCTCTCCATGTATCATGCAAGGGCGAAGAATATACACCCGTTTGCCCTCAGGTAATTCTTTACTTAAAATATACTGTTCGGCTTGTAGTTTTGAAATACCATAGTGGGTTTTGGGATTTGGCTTTTCCTGCTCGGTCAATATGCCCTGCACTTCATCGGCGGAAGCTTTGACTGAACTCATAAAAACAAAAATAGTTGCTTTAGATTTCAAAAAAGCATCAAACAACTGTTTGGTCAATTCAAAATTGGCATCGTAATAGTCCTGAGGCTGGGAAACTTTTTTTAAATCGTGAGCTTTACCTGCAAGGTGTATAATTGCATCAACATTCAATTCAAATTCTTGATTTTTTTTATATCGTAACGATAATGCCGATACTTGATGCGTAGCTTTTAAATATTTTTGGAGATTAGTGCCTACAAAGCCTGTGGCGCCGGTTATCGTAATTTTCATTTATTTGAATTGATACAAAGCCTTCTTATTTATTTGATTTCTTTCCGAATCAAAAAACCATCCCCACTTATTAAAGTAAGTTATTGCCGAATTTATAAAAATTTTAAACAATTTACCTCTTTTATTCGCTCCAGAATCATACGCATGAAAAACTGAAACCAAAGGAAAATAGACTGTTTTGTAATGTTGATGCATTCTTCTCGATAAATCCCAATCTTCAAAATACATAAAGAAACTATCGTCATACATGCCTACTTTTTGTATCGCATCGAGATTAAGTAAGGTAAAACAACCCGAAAGTACAGGTGCATTGTAAATTACATCTTTTGGAACGAATCTTAATTCGTATTTATTAATGAATTTTTGATAGAAACTTCTAGGCTTTTTAATTTTTCTTTTCAAAATACTAAACGGGCTAGGCAACAGTTTAGGTAAGTTTTGAATACTTCCGTCTTCATTCAAAACTTGCGGCATCATCATTCCTATGGTATTGTCTTGTTGCATATATTCAACCATTGGAGAAATTACATCTCCTACAAAATGAATGTCTGGATTGATGATAAAATGATATTTGTATCCCGAAGCTAAAGCTTTTTGTATAGCGATATTGTGAGCTGCACCAAATCCAGGATTTGCTGGATTATGAATGTATTCTATTCGTGAATCTGTAACTAATATTTTTAATTCATCAGTAGGCGAATTATCAACCAAGTACAATTTTACGTCCAATTCTGTATTCAAAAAAGAATTAATTGCAGCTCGCAACATGGATATATCGTTTTTATATAAAACAATACAGGAAGATATATTTGTTTTCACTTTTTTTCGATTTCGCTAACCTCAACAAAGTTTTGGTTTATAATTAAATGTTTGAATGCTTTTTATAAGATGTATTAAATTTAAGAAATATTTATTACTGCTTTTTCACAACTATTATACTTTTTAAAATTCAAAAATTGAGACTAAATATATTTATAAGAGAACACTAGCAATTAAAACGTTGAAAGAACAATTACTTTAACAGTTATGACATGCAATATATATTATTATAAAAAAAATTAATTAAATTTATTTCAATATAAACTCAATTAATTTATCAAATCTATTAAAATACAAATCAGAACGCAACTCTACTTTTTTTGTTGATTCAAATAATAATTCCCCACTAATAGCCATTTTCATATAATTTGCTAAACCCACTACATCATTTTTTTTAAAAAACATACCCTTGTTATAGCTTCCAAGTGTTTCATGCGCATAAGGTAAGTCAACTAAAAGGATTTTAAGATTGTAATTCATTGCTTCGGAAATTGGTAACCCCCACGTTTCTAATAGTGATGGAAAAATCAAGGTGTCCGATTTTAAATATAATGATTCCATTCCCTCTTTCGTTTGGTGTCCTACGAATTTAATTTGCGTGATTCCCTTTGCCTTAGCTTTAACATATTTAGCATATCTGTTCTCATAACCTGAAAGCGTAAATAAAACTTCATATTGCAATTTAGGATTCATTTTATTCAAAAATTTAACTGCTTCAACAATTAATTCAAAATTCTTAAATGCTCTAGGTAGAGAAGGATAAAAGAAAGTAAATTTTTCAGTACTCGATTTCAAAACAGGTGCACGAACAATTGAATCTATTTCTGGATTAGCAACTATAATTTTCTTGTCTAAATATAACCCCGTTAATTTCTTTTTTAACCATTCTTGTTGAACAATAATATACCTGTTTTTAGAAGCATTCATCTTTAAAATAAATTTATAAATAAATCTCTGCAAATAAAATATCGGCTCAATCCAAAACGTTTTAAAGCTAAAAGAATAAAACAAAGACGAATTATGAAAATATACTACTTGATTCGGTACTGTAACAGTTGGCGTTTTATCGTTCACAGAAATCCAAACATCTGGTTTCCATTTTTTTGACAATTTATTAAAATAATAATATTCGTAATAAAAACTAAGCACATTCCTTGAAAAAAACCTAGAAAAAGTAAAATACTTTATGTTTTTTACCGTAAACAACTTGTCATTGTTTACTAAAGCATAAATATCAAACTCGTGACTCAATTTTGATAATTCTTCTAAAATGGCTTTATAAATTGTAACTGGACCACCCGAATGTATATTTATACCCGAAACAACAATTAATTTTTTAGTGCGTTTCATGATTTTGTTTTAATTTGTTTTGTATTTATAAAATAAGCTATTGAAATAGCAAATAAGATATTCATCGGAAAAGACTCTGTTATAATTGTAGAAATACAGAAAAATAAATTGATAAAAATAAATTGATAAAACACAGTATTTTTATTGCCCACCTTACTAATAAAAAACAAAAAAAGAATTGTACTAATTATCCCTATATTATATAATAATGCCAAATACATCGAATCAGCAATAATAGCACCAGGAACGCCAAATTGATTTGCCGTATTTGTTGCTTTTCCAAAATCCCAAGAAAATAAAAACTTACTTATAGAAAAGTATTCTTGAAAAAAACCAACCCTAGCAAGTGGAGATTCAAAAAAATCAGGACGATCCAACAAATATGGCAAATTAGGAATTAAAATTATTGCTATAAAAAATCCAAAAAGAATTACGATCATAAGAACAGCTAACTTTTCCTTAACTCTGCTCAAAAATTTCACAAAAACAACACCAAATATTGCAAGAAATCCAGTCCCAGAACCTGTCATTAAAACACTTAAAAATAAAAAAAAATTCATTATAGTTCTTTTAAATTTAGTGACAGATGTAAAATAATTAAAATACCACCATACGTATAAACAAAAAAAAGAAGCTGTGCTAGGTATAATAAAAAAACCCGTAACAGCAGTGCCAAAATAAGATACTTTAAAATAAAATTTTTGAACTATTTGTAAAATAAATTGAATAGAAAAAAGGAAAAGTAAAATATAAGCATTTTTTTGTTGGACCTTTAAATTCGAAATATTTCTCATGAAAGGAATTATAAGAAAAGGCAGTAGCCATCTAATTCCCGATAGTATTTGAAGCAGGCTTCCCGAAAGAGTAAAAGATATTGCAGCAGAAAAAATTATCGATCCGATTAAAAAGTAATAACTTGCGTTTGAATAAATCTTACCTGACTCTATAACTACAAATATCCCCAGTAATAAAACTATTCCAATTAACAAATCTTTCAACACTCTTAAAAACAAGGCATCTGAAGCTATTTCCCCATGCCCCATAAGCGTGCCATTTATAAATGAAATTACCTCATAAATATTTAAAAAAGGGGTTATTAAAAGCATAAAAAAAACAACATACAGTTGTGATTTCTCTAAAAATCTAAGCATTATTTTATATATTCTAAATAATTTCAGTGTACTTTAAACGTACAGTCTCCACGTCAAATTCAGACAACTTTGAATCACATAATAAACCATTCACGCTGCTATCTAACATCTCTAGTAATGCTTCCTTTATACTATTGACTTCGTTTTCAACCAAACGAACACATTTCGAACCATCTAATAACTCTACTGCTCCTTTAGTTTTAGTTGCCACTATGGGTACATTTAACGCCAAAGCTTCAATGAAAACAATACCAAAAGATTCGGACAACGAAGTGTTTATTAATAATTTTGCGTTTTTTAATATTGGCAAAGGGTTCGTCAATGATCCTAAAAAATATACCCTATTGCTTAAATTATTATTTTTTGTAAATTTCTCAAGATATAAACGATCCGCACCATCACCAATAATCACTAAACTTAAATTACGAGCTTTCTTTTCTTCTCGCAACAAGGAAAAAGCACTCAAAGTCGCTTCGCAATTCTTTACTTTTTCAAGCCTACCTAAAAACACTATATAATCACTAATCTCACTTGACAATACATCCGTAAATTTGTAACTATCAATATCTTTATAAAATTTTTCGGTAATAACAGGGTTATAAATAACCTTAATCTTATCTTGTTTAATTTTCATCTCATCAACTAAGTACGTTTTTACACCTTGCGATACAGCAACTATAGTATTCGCATAGCGGTATAAATATTTTATTAAAAAAGGTGCAATACTACCTCGAAAACCGAGGTTCTTAGATTCAATATCTTGATAATTATGCTGTGTTATTATTAAATTTATTCTCCTAAATGCTGCTAGATTAGCTAAAATAGCTAAAAAATTACAGTAGTTAGAGCCCGTTATCAAAGTTTTGGAGTCCGTTTTTTTTATATACAAATAAATCTTATAAAAAGTATATCTTAACCTTCTTACATCTAAATCAATTATCTGAACTCTAGAATTAAGATCATTTTGAAATTCACCAATTTTCCTAGAAACAATAAAATCGACTTCATATCCATTTACAACAAAATTGTTAGCAAGATTTATAAAACTTTTTTCAACTCCACCTGCAAAAAAACTAGGCACAAAAAACGAGACTTTATTTTTTTTCATATTTAAATTAGTTTGTTATTGTTTCCTGAAGCAATGACAAAAATCTCTCTGCATGTCGCTTAGAAGCATGCTGCTCATATGCGTACTTATACGCATTTTCCGATATTTTGTTATATAAATCCTTATTTTCCGCTACAAGAGTAATTGCATTAGCCATACCCGTATAGTCTCTATCTTCTAGCAAATAACCGGTTACAGCATCTTCAATAACTTCTTTAATTCCTCCAACAGCAAATCCAATTACCACTTTTCCACATATCATTCCTTCAAGCATGGATAAAGATGTCGCCTCTTCAACCCCTTCTGATTTTACCGAAGGCATTAACAGCACATCGCAGGCTTTGTACCATAGGTCTATCTCATTATAATCTACAGCCCCCACAAAACGGATCCTGTTTTTAATCAATTCATCATAAGACTCATATTCTGAAAACAACGCATCCTTCTCTTGACCATCTCCTACAATAAATAAAAAAACATTAGGGTTTGCAATCATGTTCAACGCTTTTAAAGCATACAAAACACCATTTTTCCTTACAAAGCGCCTAGCTACAAGAACTACAAAAGCATCTTTAGGAACATTTAACTTTTCTCTGATAGCCGATTGAATGTCTGTATCGACAGGAAAAAAACGACGTTCATCGACAGCATTAAATACAACTGAAAGACGAGAGCTATCGATAGCAAATGAATCGACAACATAATTTTTTATACGAGTATCTACCGTAAATATTTTATTCGCCTCTTTGGCACTACTCTTTTCTAATTCTAATAAATATTCATAAATTTTAGTTTTTTCCCTTTCTGGGAAATGACTCGCATCTAAGAATTCTCTACCCAAATAACCATGTAATGTTACCATAACTGGAAGTTTATGTTTTTTTACATACGACAACATGATTGCATGAATAGCGGCATCTTGGCAAGAAACCACGTCATATTCTTTTCCAATACGATTCAAAGCATTCGTAAGAAGTATATTCAATGCCTTATAAAAAAATTTAGTATAGTTTACAAATGACACCATACGAGTACGTCTCAAAACTGCTAAAATTTTAAACACGACCCAATAGAGCAAATTTCTATGAGGAGCAATAAAAGTAACATCCACCTCAAGATCTTTTAATTCTCGCATCAAAAGCATTTGATGTACATGTTTCCCACCTATCAATAAGCCTTTTTGATGATTATCTTGACTCAACATTAACAATCGTAATCGAGGGTGCTGAGGTATCGCATCAGAAGTATAAACTTGTTCCTTTTTATAGTTATCTACCATATATAATTTGTTTTTAATCCAATAAATATCATTATCCGAAGACAATGAATTCAATAATAATTTTACGCCAATAGGCTGCATTCTAATTTTATGTGTTAGTATCTTTTCAGGAAATGCCACAAAATAATTAGAAAAAGACCAAATATTCAACATAATATCAATAGGGGCATACATAAAATAATCCGTATAATACCCATTTCTGCCTTTGTGCTGGCATAATAAACATATTTTATCTTCCTCTAATGTTGATATAAAACCCCTATAATCAGTAGGTATCATATCACTTCTCCATTTAAGTACGTGAGTATATCCTAACTGCTTTGCTTTCACTAAACCATTATATACTGAGGTTTGTTGTAAACCTAAATTGTGCACCCCTGTGTCGGATGGAAGTTTATTAAATAAAACCTCATCACTGTCTTGGTGTAAATCTTCATTACCTTCCCATGTTGACCAAATTATTGGGGTCTCACCCCAAGCTTTTCTAACTTCATTACGAAAACTAGATGGACCTTGAACAAGAACTACAAATTTTTTCATGCTAAAACGATTGGTGTAAATAAAGAATAAAAATTCAACACTCTTCTTACTTTATATTCTAAAGACGTTAAGGTTACAATCTTGTCGTATTGATTAAGAAACAATTTTGAGTAAAGATGATTCGGATCGGATTGAATAATCTTAAAAACTTGTCTTGCGTCTTTCCCTTCAAGCAAATCAAAGTCACCATCAATTACTAATGTTTTAACTTCGTTTTCATTCGTTTTTTTTACGATCGCATCAATTGAATACAATACGTTTTCAATCATTTTTTTGCAATTAACATCGTATGTAGCATAACCGATTTTAGTTAAATATTTCATATAGCTACGCAAATAATTTAAATCAAAAAAATCCTTTGAACTGGCAACATTAGTAGCCCTCAAAAAATATCGAAAATACCTATTGGTCGTTAAATATTTTATTTTATACCCTGCTTTAACAAGTTTGACCCCTGTTCTAACAATACCAGATTGCGCAACAAATCTTCCAATTGGTTGGTTCGCATAATTGCCCTCAAATACTCGGTATTTATACCATGTATTTGAATAAAGCAAGTTCAAAGATCCTTTTCCATAATCAAGATAATAAATAGTGTTATCTATCAAATAATCTTCTTTTAATTTTGCTAAAGCATTCCGCTTAATAAAAAAATGATCGCCTATGTGATTCACCGCTCCATTTCTTAACACCTTATACGCTTCATTTTTAGAATCATATTTATGCCTTGCGGTGTATTCTTTAAATACACCCTTAGCATCAAATGTATAATACCTTGCATATAGCCCATCATACGTTGACTGAGATAATGTAGTTACTAATTCTCCTAATATATTCGGCATCATTTCATCATCACTATGAAGCAACATTAGATAATCACCTTTAACGTGCTCAATACCCTGTAATAATGCATTTAATTGATCGGCATTTTCTTGATAATAATATTGAATTCGAGTATCACGTTGAGTATATGTAGAAATTAATTCCTTCGTATTATCCGTAGAGCCGTCATCAATAATAATTAATTCCCATAAATCATAGGGTTGCTGAAGTACACTTTTAATAGCTGCTTCTATATTCGTAGCATCATTATAGGTAGGCATTAGGATCGATACCATATTTTTTATTTAAATAAATTTTTAGCTAATATTTTTAATATTTTATCACTTGTAGATCCATCACCATACGGATTAGCTGCGCCAATAAAACTATTATAAAACGTTGGAGATTCTATCAATTTTGAAACATTATCTACAATTTTTTCTTTATTAGCACCTACCAATTTAATCAACCCCAATTCAAGCGCCTCTGGGCGTTCTGTTATTGTACGCATAACCAAAACAGGTTTTAACAACGAGGGAGCTTCCTCCTGCACCCCACCGCTATCTGTTAAAATTGCAAATGATTTTTTCATCAAAAACAAAAAAGGCAAATAATCTAATGGATTAATTAGTTTAACGTTTTCTAAACTTTTTAACCATTCAAAAACAGGCTTTTGAACATTTGGATTAAGGTGAACAGGGTAAATAAAATTAAACGATTTATATTTATCGGCTAATGTAGCAATGGCAGAACAGATATCTTCAAATCCTGCACCAAAACTTTCTCTACGATGTGCTGTAATTAAAATAAATGATTTATCAACATCAATATTATATTTTGATGAAAATTCAGCCTTCAATTTATTATTCTCACTTTCATCTGAGTCCAACATATTCGAAACATATAGCAAAGTATCAATAACACTATTGCCTACAATTTCTATATTTTTTTGAATCCCCTCTTTAATAAGATTGTCATATGCCATTTGTGTTGGAGGAAAATGATATTCGGCAATTTTACTAACGAGTGTTCTATTCATTTCTTCAGGCCAAGGGCTATATTTATCAAAAGTCCTTAAACCTGCTTCTACGTGAGCTACAGGAATTTGCTTGTAATAAGCTGCTAAAGAAGCGGCTAATGTTGTAGTAGTGTCGCCATGAACCAAAACACAATCTGGTTTAGATACCTCGAGCACATCCCTCATGCCTAACAATATTCTGCTGGACACATCAAAAAGATCTTGATTTGGCTGCATTATTTTTAAGTCATAATTAGGTACTATTTGAAACAAGTCTAAAACTTGTTTCAACATTTCTTTATGCTGGCCTGTAACACATACTTCTACTTTAAAAAAAGCACTATAGTCTTCTATCGCCTTTTTTACTATTGGTAACATTTTTATAGCTTCTGGCCTTGTTCCAAAAACAAATAGCAATTTTTTCATTTCAATCCCTTTAATTAAATTTTACCATTTTATACTCAAACTCTTCATGTACACCACGATTTAACATTCCTGTAATATTTTTATAGTCTATCCGATACCCATCACGCCATAAAGCTAAAAACGTATCTTGATGAAAATCCCCATGAAAATTATCGTTTTCAGTTTGTACTTTATTACAAGGATTGTTAACTATAATTGAATTTTGAAAACAAAGTCCACCTTTTTTTAGGTACATAAAACGGAATATTTGCATACCTGATTCAAAAGAATTAGGTGCTTTATATTTTAAATTAACTGCCCAGAACAATGCTTCTTGGTAATTAAATAAATGCCCATCTACTGATAATGGATAATTCCAATCTAATTCAGCTTTTCCCCAATTCCATTGATAAAATTCACCAGAACGTTTTAAATCTAAAGGTAACTTTTGATCCATTTGAGCAACATAACAATAATTAAGATTAAGTCCCATTCTTAAACTAAATATATTTTTTTTAATAGCTACACTATTTAAATCATTAAGATTTAATGAATTTTTAAAAACAATATCATCAACAAAAAATAAAATCTTAGCACCTTTTGATTTTTTTAATGTTGTAACCAACTGCTTTTTAAAACCTATACCATCATCATAAAAATTAACATTTACAAACTGCTGCATTAGTTCTTTATATGATATTTCATGATCTACAGTGCTTGTATTATAAATCACATTCACCACGTAATTTCCTTTAACGTAATATTGTATAGAAGACAAAAGACATTCTAATTGTATGGCACGATCTTTCGAAAAAATAATAAAAGAATAATTTCCATTTTCATCTTCTTTTATAAACAATACATAAATAAAGTAATAGCTTATGAGAAAATATCTATGTAATCTATTCAAAACGCGGTCAAAGAACCAAATTGTTTTTTTTAACATATGTGTTATATTTTAATGACTGGATAAAATTTGTTTTTAAATAAAATAAAAAATTGATTATCCGAATTTGTTTAATCTTTAATGAAGAATAAAAAACAGAAAATGTAATTGGCGATTTAATTATTTTTTGTTTTCCTAACCATTGCGCTCTACTCCACCAAGGATAGCCATAAACAAAAATGGAACGATAACGCCCCGTTTTATGGCCAAACCATAAAATATCCAAATCAGCATGATTAAAGAGATAGAAAAAGTTTTTTAGTAGGTATTCATGTTGAAAATTTACGCCTAATTGCGTGTTTAATTTATCTTTAAACAAACAATATAATTCTGTTTCTGAACAATAATAACCCATTACATTCCCTTGTGTAGCTGCTAAAACAGCTACTTCAGTAAGCTTTGATGTTGGAATATTAAACTGACTAGAATAATCAAAATAATCATCCCCCCACAACATCTCCATCATATCTATATGTCCAAAAGCAAAGAGATCAGGTATCGATGAAAAATCATCCTGCTCAATGGTCATACAACGAAAAACGCAAGTTACAATTCTAGATAAACCATTCATTGGTTTATACTGTGATTTTGAAATCAAATCATTCACATTTAATTTCAATGGCAACATATCTGTACGCCATTTCAGCACGTAATCGCTATGTAACTCTTTTGCCTTCCTCAATCCTTGTGCAGTAGTATAACGTTGGTAATTGCGATGTGAATAGCCTGGTACTATAGGTTTTTCATTCTCTAAAATAATTAATTTTTCATGCGCATTGATTGAAGATAAATCTTCGCCTTGCCAAGTGGATAAAATTACCCAATCGAAATGCTTGAGCATTTCTTGTATTACTAAATTGGCATTTAACCTTATATTCCCTTGTATGACACAAGTTGTTTTAAAATCATTACGCATTATTGATTGATTTTATATAAGTAAGCATTTTTAAAATTAAAAAATTTATGTTTTATTAATAGGGGTAATTCATAAACCAAAAGTTGGCTTAATAAAATTACGCTTCCTGAAATAATCAAAGGCAACCAACTATCTATCGTATAATATTCTCTTATCAAGAATACCAAAATAACTGTAGGAATATTGGGCAGTATCACAAATTTATACAAACTTTTAAAAAAAGCAGCGGGTTTAAACTTTAATTGAGCCAATACAATTTTTATCAAATACAATTGGTTTATAAACGAAGCCAAAAAAAGGCCTAGAACCACACCAAAAACACCGTAACGCAGTCCTAAAAAATAAGATAAAACAAGAGCTACAATAACTTCAACCACCGACCAAAGTGTCCATTTTTGGAATTTTTTTGTGATATAAATAATAATCCCAAAACTAGAAAAACTGGATATAAATAACGTATAAGTTAAAATGACAAAATAGGTATTTTCATCCAGATTTTTACCCACTCCCAACCAAATGTTCATAAATGGCATTCCTATGGCTAAAAAAGTTAAAAAACTAAACAAAGAGAACCGCATTACTATTTTATTTAAAAAAACAAAATCACGCTGCAAGGTTTCAGGAGCTATACTATCATACTTTTGAGACAAGTGTGGGTGAAAAGGCATCACTAGTTTAGAAGCCAACATTTGAGCCATTTGCGGCAATCGACTCGATAAGTTGTACTGAGATAACGCAATTGGACTTACTATTTTATTAATGATAACTGTTACATATTGCGTACGTAAGGTATGTACTAATGTCAATAACTGAAAGGAAAGTGAATAGCGCAACATGGCTTTAAAATCAATAAAAGAAAAACCGACTTGCCATTTAAATTTTGGATAGTTGATTTTAAAAAAAATAATTTGACAAATAATGGCTATCAAACTACCTATTAAAGTAGCTAAGGGAAAAGATATAATATTGCATCCCAACTGCAAAAACAAAATTACACCAATTGAATTTGTAATCGACGAAATAAACGTCGTCGTGTTTACAAACATAAAATGTAGTCTTGCATTTAAAATAGTTTGTAATGTACTTGCATAAAGATTCAATATTAGATTAATGAAAACAAGTATAAATATAGTCTGTGCTCGATCAATAAATTTAGTTTCTAAATTTATTAAATACACTAAAAAATAAAACATTAGCATCCCTACAAACAAAAACAGGCCTGCAACTAATGATTTTATCAAAAAAGTAGTATTTAGATATTTAGACATTTTTTTTGAATAAAACAATTCATCTTTGGTGATGATATTTACTAAATACTGATCCACCGCTAGATTGGCCATGGTTAACAATTGTATCAAGCCAAATACAGCCAACCAAACACCATATTCTACTAAAGAAACATGCTTTAAATAAAAAGGCACAACCAAAAACCCTATTATAGTAGTAACAAGAACATATAAATAATCAGAACTTACACCTAAAAAAAGTTTTTTTTTATTTGACATTAAAATTTAATTTGTTTAAAATTTCTTTAAACTTATATTGAAACTCCTCATACGTTTTAGAGGAATAATGATAGGGAAAATCTTTTTGTGGATCATTTATGTTATCTGATTTAAGCACCAACTTATTCTCTAATTCGATAGCATATAAAAAGTCATATCTATTTTTAAGTTCATTTATAATTGATCTAATTTTTTCGTCTCTTTCTTTAAACTTCAATCTATCGTCTAATGCTGTAGAAAAATGTATAAAAACAACTGGCACACCTTGGTATTTTAAAGCTATGTTATCAAAAAAATCGCGATATAATTTGAATAAATCTTCTAAATTAATTAGCCCCATACAATGATAATTCGATTTAAAATTATCATCGTGTAGCATATCGGTATAATTTGCTAAAAAAACTTTTTTACTTTTTTTATGTACAAATAACTGGTCGGTCAATTCTGAATACGAATCAATAACGATTAAATCAGGTTTTGTATAATTAAAAAAATCATACTTTTGATCATCTATACAGCTTAATACATGCTTATGAAACAAATAATCATTAACAACAATACTCTTTTCTGGATACATTTTTTTATCCTTAAAAGAGAGCAAAAAATCTATTCTTGATTTTTGATGATTAACATACGCTCTTGTTTCAAAACCATAGTCTTTGAGTATTTCCGCACCTAAACAAGCCACTCTTGTTAACACGCGTGTTTTCTCAAATCTATACCTTTTACGGTATAATGTTTTTAAGAAGTTTTTAAGAAACGTCCATTTCATCCTGCAAAATTATTGAAAATTAATACCAAACATCCTATATATTACTTCGACAAATTCAAATATTTATTCAAATCTTCTGGTGTACCTATACCATGCATTTGTTTTTGCGCTATCTCGTAAACTCCTATTTTTTTATTCTCACGCACCAAATAATTATATACTGGACAGGTATAAAATTCATTATTCACCCTATCGTTTTCGATAATCATTTGTACTGCTGCCGATACAAATTGTTTGCCAGAGCCAAATAAATAAATACCCACGGTAGCCAAATCAGAAATGGCTTCTTTTTCTTTTACTTCGGTTACCAATTGTTGTTCGTTTACTTTCGCAAACGACCATTTGGGGTTGCGTTCTTCATCTTTAAAAACTAAAATAGAACCATCTAGTTTTCTATCTAAGCAATCATCGATATATTTATTCAAATCTACATCTACTATTTGATCCGAATTGGCAATCAATAAAGGTGTATCTTCATCTATAAGTTGCTTGGCATACAACACGGTGCAGGCTGTGCCTTCAGTCAATTTATCAATACCTATAAAATGGGCATTGTATTGCGCTGTAATGCGTTTCACTGTTTCTGCTTCTTTTAGCAAATGTGCTTTTTGTGCTATCAAAATGTATCGAGCAGCAGGATAGGCTACATTTGCCATCACACGCTCTATCATCGGCAATCCAGCAACATCTATAAATGGTTTCGGTTTATCATAACCTTGTGCGGCAAAGCGACTTCCTGCGCCTGCCATTGGAATAAGTATATTTATCATTTTATATGCTATATTTATCGTTACTCGCCCCTGGCAATTTCACCACTACGGTAATGGTATCTTCTAGAACTAAAAAATCGGTACTTTCATTGGGTGCAATAACCAAAATATCATTGGTTCCGTATTCTATCTCATTCATCTTTACCCTTCCTGAAACAATAACGGTATATTCAGTCGCTATTTTGTGAAAATGATGCGGCTCATAGTCGCCTGCTTTATAATGTTTCACCCCTACCTCTACATCGTTTGTTTTACATAGAGTTGGTTCAAAATTCCCAATGAACCAACCTTTGGTCATTTTCAATAAACTTTCTTTTTTCATAAACTAACCTTTAACCACACTACGTTCATAATCTTGTAAAACTTGTGGAGAATAAAAAGAATGGTATTGAGAAGTTTCGATTGCGTGAGCGTGTACTTTTTTATTCATTAATATCAACTCATTTATAACTGATGAAATATAAAAATTTCCTTCAAGCTGTGCATCATTTTTAATCGTATTAAAAGCAGCTTCGTAAAAATCTTTTGCTTTTTTAAAATAATAAACTCCAGTAAGTGCGTTTGGGCTAATTGGATTCTTTTCGGCAGTTTGCAAAACATTAGTTCCTTCAACACGTGCATACGACCATCTTGGATGTACAGAATTAAAAGTTACTAAGCCTGCATCCGAGTCATTTTTTTGCCAAAATTCTATAATCGCATTAAAATCGACATCTAAAATTTGATCTCCATTCAATATCAATACACTGTCTTCATCATCAATCATATCAATAGTTAAAAGCACACTACACAAAGCGCCATTGGTATCACTTTTAACAGCTATGATTTTACTTTCGGGTTGCAATATTTTGATGGTATTGTCTAAATGAAATTTAGCAATATCCTCTTGTTTTAATAAAAAAACAAATTCCTTAGCCAACTTTATTTTTGATGGATTTGTCAATACAACTTCTATCATCGGTTTTCCAGAAACTTCAATAAGAGGTTTTGGATAAAAATAACCGGCTTTTTCAAATAAGTTAGGGCTACCAGCAAGTGGCAATATAATTTTAAGCATTTTCTATTTCTTTAATACGGTTTATAATATTAAAATAATGTACATCCGTAGGATCATTTACTCTTAATAAATGAGCACCTGAAGCTAATGCCGCTTTAACACCATGATCATTATCTTCTACAATAAGACACTCCTCTGGTTTTAAACCCAATCGAGCAATGGCTTTAATATACATTTCTGGATCTGGTTTCCCTTTGCTTACATCTTGATTTGATAAAAAGAAATTTAAATAAGGTGCTAATGCCGCTTTTTCCATCATAATATCTACCGTTTTACGAATTGAGTTGGAACAAACCGCTAAATGATAACCCGAAGATTTTAATTTTGAAAGTGCATATTGGTGCTGAAAAATAGGTTTACATTTAGTGTACACTATTTCCATGGTATATTGTTGTTTTAAATCGTTTACAAAACCATGTAACTTATGAGGAAAACGTCCTTCTAAGCTCAACATTTCTAATTTCTTTTTAGTTGGCAAACCATCAAAAGTTACTAAATGGTCGTATCTACTTATCTCACAACCAAAAAGGTTTAAGGCTCTATTAAGTGACTCATAGTGCCAATCTTTCGCATCTATAAGTACGCCGTCCATATCGAATATTACTGCTTTAATCTTCATTAAAATATTTATTAGCTTTATCTGGAAAATCTGTACAAATCATTATATTTTTTAAAAGGCATACTTTTTTATAATCCTGCCATTCTATTTCAAAATCTCGTTTATGCAATTCTGGAGAAACAATACAAACCGCCTTATTTTGAGCGATTAAGTCTTCTACAAAACTATTCTCAATCCAATGTTTCTCAAACTCATCAAGCCATAATCCTTTTGAAAAATCGTATAACGATGGATGTATTTCATATTCACTTTTACGAGTAAACATTTTAAAATCATGTTTATGGTATTGAATTGCATCTGGAACAGACATATCAAAAACAAAATAATTTTCAATTTGATAATCTATTATTTTTTGCTTCAAAATAAGCTGTAATCCATCCGATTTTATATTTAAAGCTAAAACTGTATCTTGCCCCTGCTTTTTATAAGCTGTAAAAAAATCGTCGATATCCAACAATTCATTCTCTAGCGTAGGTATGTCGTGTGAAATTACAATTTTACCGTTTAAATCTCTTAAATCAGTTTCTATACCATAACCATTTTGCCAAGCTTTAATAAAAGCTTGTAGCGTGTTTTTGTCTTCGATTTTATTCCAAAATCCGCGATGTGCTAATATTATCATTTAAAATTTTTCTTATTAAACCAATATATTGATACACTTATATATACATCATACAGTTTTGATTAATTTCTTTAGTTACTGCTTGTCCAATAGAGCCTGCTCCACCAATCACTAAAAAAGATAATTTTTCTATAATTTTTCAATTCTTCGTTGTGAAGATATATATCTTGAGAGAATAGTTCGTTTTCTCTTCCTATTAATTTTAAAATATTCATTGTTTTAGATGAGTGGCAAATTTACTGTTTTTTGATTACAAATTACGCTAATCAGATAGCAAATTACACTTAAGTCAATTAGGAAAGTATATAAATTGCGTGATTATAAAAAAGAACCCTAAAAGGAATGCGTAAAATATCAATCCTTAACTGTCCAAGATCGACCTAAAATGTAAACAATAGACAACATTCTGAACTGCGAGCAACGCCCACCTATGTAGCAAACTCAAATAGACTACTTCCTAATTTGGAATGAGTACTTTGTGCGAAAAGAATTTTAAATTTTGCAGCTAGGTACTAAAAAATGGTTTTGATAACCTTTTCAATACTCGATAGGTTTTCATTAGTGAGATTAGAACCTGAGGGCAAACATAAACCATTGGCAAACAATTGTTCTGAAATTTTACCCCCATAATAAGGATATTTTTCAAAAATAGGCTGTAAATGCATCGGTTTCCACAAAGGGCGACTCTCGATTCCTTCTTTATCAAAAGCTTGATACAAAAATTTTCTATCTATACCACCTGTAAGCAAAGGGTCGATTAAAATAACACTCAACCAATGATTGGAATGGTAATTTTCATCTGGAGCGACAAAAACAGTGACGCCCTTTATATCTTTAAATAAATTCACATAAAATGCATTTACTTTTCTACGACCAGCCACGTGCGCATCTAAGACCTCCATTTGCCCTCTACCAATACCTGCGCAAATATTGCTCATACGATAGTTGTAGCCAATTTGACTATGTTGGTAATGCGGCGCCTCATCTCTAGCTTGTGTAGCAAAAAATAAAGCTCTTTTTTTATGTTCTAGGTTGTGTGTTACGATGGCCCCTCCACCCGAAGTGGTGATGATTTTGTTACCATTAAAAGACAAAATACCTATATCGCCAAAAGTACCACACTTTTTTCCTTTGTAGCTACTACCCAAAGCCTCAGCACTGTCTTCTATAATTGGGATTGAATATCGATCTGCGATGGTTCTAATCGCCTCTATTTGATAAGGAACTCCATACAAGTGAACCGCAATAATTGCTTTTGGCTTTTTACCTTTAGCTATTCTATCTAGAATGGCTTTTTCAAGTTCAAGCGGACACAAGTTCCAGGTTTGCAATTCACTATCTATAAAAATTGGGGTCGCTCCTTGATACAGAATAGGATTGGCAGAAGCCGAAAAAGTCATACTTTGACAAATTACTTCATCTCCAGCTGTTACGCCTAACAAAATTAAAGCCAAATGAATTGCTGCCGTTCCTGAACTTAAAGCACCTACTTCTACATCTGAACCTAAATAGCCTTTTAAATCGTTTTCAAAACCATTTACATTAGGGCCCAAAGGGGCTACCCAATTGGCATCAAACGCTTCTTGAATATATTTTTGCTCGCCTCCACCCATGTGTGGTGAAGAAAGCCATATTTTTTTTTCGCTATTAATAAATTCCATTCATAATTTGTTGAAAACCAAAAGTAAGATTTTTTATTTAAAAAAATAGAGCAATGCGTGTTTTTAGATTGTGGTAATTTAAAAATCAATTCTTTTTGCGGGGTTGCCGATATAAGTCCCCTCTTTGGCAATTCGAGTAAAGACAACACAACCTGCTCCTAAAACCACATTGTTAGTAATTTTTACTTTTGGTATTATACTCACACCGCTTCCAAGAAAAACACGATCGCCTAAAGAAACATATCCAGTTAAGTCACAGTGACTACTAATTTGACAATAATTACCAATGCTTACATTGTGTCCTAAAGTACAATTAAAGTTTATTGCCACATGATTTCCAATTACACAATCGTTACTAACTATACAGTTAGGGGTAATTATAATACCTACACCTAATTTAACATGATTAAGCATAATAACGTTTTCATGTATTAAATTAATAAATTCTCCTCCCTTTTCGGAAATAGACTTGGTTAATTTTTCTTTAATTAGCGGCGAGCCTATGGCGCAAACAAATACATCATTACTTTGTATAACATAATCACTCACATTACCTAACAGTTCACTATTATAATACGCACATTTCAATAATGCATTGGGGTTATCGTCTAAAAAACCTTTGAAAACAAATTCAACACCATAACCTTTAGCTTGTTTCAACCATGACCAAACTTCTAATGCAAAATCACTAGCGCCAATTATTATTAAATTTCTCATTAATCTTTATATAAATTACAAGCCGCCCACGAATAGCCCACACCAAAACCTTCTATTATACAATTGGTCATGGTGTCAAATTTTCCTTGTTTAATTGCTTCGTACATCGCTATAGGAATTGTTGATGAAACTGTATTCCCGCAATGTTCCATTGCAATAAAAAAATTATCTTCAGGAATGCCTATTTTTTTCCTTAAGTGACTCAACATATACTTATTTGCTTGATGAAAAATAAATAAATCAATTTTATCCAAGGTTAAATTTGATTTATTTAAAATTGATTGCGTTAATATAGGAATTGACTCGTTTGTGAAATTAAAAATCTCCGTCCCATTCATATACAAGTTATCGTCGTTCGTTACATTTCCGTACTCATCCTTCAAATCCGTACCCTTTGATGAAAGATTCCTAATTCCGCCATTTTTAACAATTAAATTTTCAGCTCCACTTCCATCTGTACCAAACACAAAATCCCCAATTGTACAAATCCCATCTTCACTTGAAATTAACGTTGCCGCAGCCGCATCTCCAAATATGGTTTTATTACTTTTATCTTTGGGATGAATAAATTTAGAGTATGTTTCTGAGGTAATCAACAGTACATTATTAGCCATACCGCCAGCGATTAGACCTTTTGCAAGACTTAAACCATATACAAAACCTGAACAGCCTAAATTAAAATCTAAAGCACCAATGTTGGTGCGCAATCCTAATTTGTTTTGAATAATACAAGCCGTAGTTGGTAAAAAATAATCTGGACTTTGTGTGCAATACAATAGAAAGTCTATTTTATTTCTATCAAGCGAATGCTCTTCAAATAATTTATTAGCCGCGTGAATTGCCATATCAGATGCAAATTCATTTTCACCACTAATACTGCGTTGCTTAATGCCTGTTTTTGAGCTTATTTTCTCAACATCCCACTCAGGAAAATCTTTGCTAATGTCTTCATTTGTGAGCCTATTAGTAGGCAAATAATATGAAATTGCTTTGATGCTAGATTTCATTTTTTATATAACTTAAATACGTATTTTGAAAATGATGAACTCTTTCTTCTTCATCCGAAAGCTTACCCGTTAAAGAGGTGTGTTTTGATCCTTGCTGAACAAGTTGACAAACAGTTTTATCTTCTTCAAACACCTGTCGATTAAAATTCATTAAGGAATCCTCAAAGGCTATAATAATATTCGGCACAGAAATTGATTCTGTTGTGGCTGTAAAAACATTACTTGTAAATTTTGATAAATTTGCGGTAATGGGTTCTATTATAGAAAAATTAAAAGATATACCATGCGTGCTAGACACGAGTAAATTTGGAAAAATCAATATATGTTTGTACCCTTCAATATCATATTTTCTTGGCGAAAAATACTTGTTTATTTTTTGATACCCTCCCTTATCTTTTTCAATATTCAAGGGACTGGTCCAACTAGAATTTCCTTGATCAAAGCAAAAATCTAATCCTGATGGCTCTAATTTAGCAAGTGTTTCGGGATGGACAAAACCAACATGATAACTTTCAAGCGTATTCTCTACAATTACTTTCCAATTAGCAGCAATCTCCATACAATTGACATCAATTAATTTTCCTAATGCTAGCGACATTGTTTTTAATTCTTCATAAAAAACACCCAAAAAAGTCTCTAGCGATTCGTCATCATTATTTATTTTAACGAAACATAAATTACCGCAGAAAGAAACCTTAAATTCTTTTAATTTCATTTCGCAGAGCTCGTCGTTAGTGAACTTTTTGAATAAAGGTCTTTTAGGTATGCCGCTTGGAATTCCATCTCTATTATATGCCCATCCATGATAAGGACAAACCAATGGTCTATTACCAAATTTTTCTTGCTGAATTATTGAAAACCGATGGGAACAA